>JAFYWC010000023.1 GCA_017546585.1 Bacteroidales bacterium | reverse complement strand
CTTCTGCGAGGATAGAAGGACTTAGTATCTTAATACGGCAATCGGATTAAGTCCCTGCGAGTCGAATTTTGAATGAAGAGTTCCTTCCGATGTCATCATATATACATCTCCGGTAGTGGTATAATCTGAACATCCGACAAACACATAACCGTCTGATGTAGCTGATATCGAATATGCATTAGGGAATGTTGTCTGATCGGTGACAAATGCTGTTGGTGTTGCTCCGTGGACGAAGACCTTGCCTGGAAGGGGATTCCACTGCTCATCGTATCCGCCACAAAGTACATATAGCTTCTCATCTGCGCCGACTGCGGCAGAGCTTACATTTTCGTAAGGAAGGTCAGTGACTGTTCCGGTAGAAGGTGCGATTTTCTGAATCTTTGCCGGAACATCAGCATAGTTTCCAAAACTTGTCACATATATCTCTCCACCAGCAGCCAGTACTTTTGCAGGATTGGTGTTTACTTCAATCGTAGCGCTCACAGTAAAGTCTGAAGCTGATACTACAGACACAGTATTGTCATAGTCAGGGTAGTTCATTCCACCGGAATTCGCCACGTAGATTTTGCCGTCTATGTAAGCAAGGCCTTCAGGATTTGCTCCCACCTTCACTGTCTTGACTGCATAGTCTTTTGACGGGTCGATTTCCGCAAGATATCCTTCATAATAGGTAACATAAATCTTACCGTTTCCTTTGGTAAAATATCGTGGAGACAACCTGTTACCGTCTGCTTCAGCTGTGATTGTCTTCTTGATCTTAAGGTCGTAATCTGTGACAAAGACAACCTGTGAGCCATTCACTGCAATATAAATTTCATTTCCTGCTACAAGGATGTCCTGGCCGAGGTCTCCAAGGTTCTGTCCATTTGCCTTCTGGAAAGCGTTTGCTGTTATAGCTCCTGTATTCGTATCATAAAGAGTGATGCTTGCATCATTGCTTCCCCAGTTGCCATTGTTAAGTACAAGTACATTGCCGGTAGATGGCACTTCTGGGATCTCCGTATTGCTACGGTCGCAGGCTGTCAATATTGATGCAGCCGCGAGCATTGTCAAAAGAATTCTTTTCATAATCAGTATGATATTTTAATGGTTAATCTGTAATTCCTTCCAGGCATCGGATAGTATCTGATGACCTCATAATTATGCCCGGCCAGGTTCAGGGCTTCAAGACTGAGGCTCAGTCTGATTTGCTTGAGAGCGATTGTGTGATTCAGAGATAGGCTGTGGTCGCAATAGCCGTAAATGATGTTGGACGGGAGATTCTGCGGAAGAGCATATCTGTCACCGACGGCGTTAAGAGTGTATGTTGCGGTTACCCATTTTGTCTCTGCTGAGATGATTGCATTACCTGCGTGTCGAGGGGCATATGGGATCTGATGCTTCCAGTTCTTTGAATCCGGATCTGTCACATCGACAGCATATTGATAGGAATAGTTGCCTCTTATGTAAATAGTCATCCATTCGGCAGACATCCATCTCATATTCACACTCAAGTCGGTTCCGTACATTCTTACCTTGCCGACGTTCCTCATCTTCCATATGAACATTGTCGGTGTCGCAACAATCTTGTCGCGGATATGGTTCATATATCCGTCTGCTGTGATGCTGATGTCAAAGTCTTCTCCGTGCACACTTGCCCAAGTGGCCCCCACATTGAACTGCCTTGCCTTTTCAGGTTCAAGCGAGGTATTTCCGACTCTCGCGTAGTAAAGGTCGTTGAAGGTGGGAACTCTGAATCCATCCTTATAAGATGCACGCAGGTGCAGACGGTTTTTAAGGAGCCCATACGATATGCTGGCAGAAGGACTGATTCTTCTACGGTCCGGAGCTGATGGCCCTGTCAAAGTATGCTCAGACACATATGTTCCGAGTAGAGATGCGGTCGCTTTCAGACGCTTTCCGACATATTGTGCCGAGAGTGCGGTAAGGCTGGATATACGTCTTGGAAACGGGCATTCAGGAATATTGGAATCAAGGATATTTCCAAAGAGATCCTCCGCAATGGAGATTTTCAAACCTGGCAACGGATTATAGAGAGCGATTGCTGTAAGTGCGGCCTCCTGCTGTGTATATCTGTCATCTTGTGGTTCCTGGTACAATGGAGATACATTTGTGTATCTGTTCCAGGCATTGGAATAGGATAGGGCTGCCTCTATTTTCCAATCGGTGCCAAAGGAATTCTCATAGCGTGATGCCAGCAGGATATTCCTGTCCCAAAGTCTTTCGGTGGGATTCTGAGTATATAGCACAACTGAGCCAGGAAGTCCACGTTCGCTGTTGTGAAAATTGACTTTTGTCGATATACTGCCGCCTCTGTTTCCAAGATTGCCGAACAGATTCAGTTCCGAACTGATGATATTCACATCGCTGTTCAGACGTACCTCTTGAGTGACTATATTCCCGTTTTTCAGCACAAACGGATAATCGCCTTTGGAGGTCAGCCACGATCCGGACGCAGTCATTGCCAACTGCTTTCCAAGCTTCTGTTCATAACGAAGTTTCGGCATATATGTACCGAATGAGCCTATGGTCAGTCCTGCTGAGCAGTTTACTGACTTACCTTCATCGAATTTCGGCGCCTTGCTCTTCAGATGAAGCGCACCTGAGCCAGCCTGGCTTCTTGCACTGATGAAAATATTGTCCTCCTGTCCGATCGCCAGCTTGATCTCATCAAGGTCATCCAGGAAGAACCTGCTGATATCCACCTGGCCGTTCTGGGCGTCGGATATGGCGACTCCGTCATAAGTGATCATAGTATGAGCAGAGCCCAGGTTGCGTATTGAAACTGTCTTCAGACCCCCTATGCCGCCGTAGTCCTTGATGCTTACACCGGAAAGAGTTCGTACCGCTTCACTTAGGTATACGGAACCAGAGCGCCTCAATTCCTCATTGGTGAGACGCTGAACAGGAGATGAGGCGGCTGCTTCTGCCTTTATGTTGGCAGATACAGTGGCGACATCCAACGTATCAAGAGCAGCCGATGCGGACAGCATCGACGCCATAATCAAGATAGATGCAAGCATTTCTGTTCGTCACTGAGGAAATCTGACCCCGGACTTCCTATGTGGGACTTGACTATGGCAGGTCTTCTGACTCGTCCTTTCGCAGCGCCTTCCCGTCACGCAGACAGTGGCAATGATAGCTGAGAAATTTTATAAGACTTACAGCTGCGGGCACAGTTCCGGTCTTGCACCGGATTCCCTTTTCAAATCACCTCCCCGAAAGAGGAATGATTCACCATAATCCGGCACAAAGATAATGCATTTTTAGACGTGAGCAATGATGTGCATCTATAACTTCCTGATGAATCATCCCAAGGTGTGTTATGATCTTCAGACTCCTAGGGGTGGTAAGTCATTGATACATATGGATGTTTAAGTGACAGCAGGAACGTTACGGGTTTTGGAATAAAGATAATTTTTCTATATTTGTGAAATTGACAACTTTAACCAATTAACAAAGCTGCCATAAATGAAAAAAATCGTTCTTTTTTCCCTTTTCCTGATCCTAGGATTGATCGGATCTCAGACTATTCCGTCTTACCTCGAACCACAGGCTTTTGAAACTTTGAAATTCTTCTTCGATGCAATGCTCTACATCTGCCTTGCATTCATTATGATCAACGTCGGACGCGAATTCGAGCTTGACAAGACCAAGTGGAAATCATACACTGAAGACTATTTCATCGCAATGGCGACAGCAGCCGTACCTTGGCTGCTCATATGCGGATACTTTATCTTCCTTCTTCCTGCAGAATACAGAACAAGCTGGGACACTTGGAAAGAAACGCTGTTGTTGAGCCGATTTGCTGCACCTACATCAGCCGGAATCCTCTTTACAATGCTGGCTGCGGCAGGCCTGAAGAAGTCTTGGGTCTTCCAGAAGACAAGAGTGCTTGCAATATTTGATGACCTTGATACCATCCTCCTGATGATTCCACTTCAGGTGTTGATGATCGGTATGAAATGGCAATTGGGAGTAGTGGTGCTCTTTGTGTTCCTTTGCCTCTGGCTCGGATGGAAGAAACTGAATACGTTGAGAATCCACCAGCATTGGACCTCAATCCTGGGATATGCGACAATGCTTGTATTCTTCTTCCAGGGTGTGTATATGGTCACAAAAGTATGCTTCGGACACGACTCTGCAATCCATATTGAGATTCTCCTTCCTGCCTTTGTGCTCGGTATGATTATGAAGACAAAGGAAAGCCACTCAAAATCTGATGAAGTTGCCTCAAGCGTAATCTCATATATGTTTATGCTTCTTGTCGGCTTGAGTGCACCTTTGTTCGTGGGAGTTGATTTCGGTGCGACTGCAGGAGACTGTATGATAGGTAAAGTGGGAGATATGAGCTGGGGTGAAATCGCCCTCCACGTACTCGTGGCTACAGCTCTTTCCAACATAGGTAAACTCCTTCCTGTATTCTTCTATCGCGACAGAAGCCTTACAGAGCGTTTTGCACTCAGCATCGGAATGTTCACACGAGGAGAAGTAGGAGCCGGTATTGTTTTCATTGCCCTTGGATATGGCCTCGGCGGCCCTCTCCTCGCCATTTCTCTCCTTACAATCCTTACAAACCTCATCCTTACAGGCTTCTTCGTTGTGCTTGTGAAACATCTGGCACTGAAGGCTGAAAAGAAATAGCACGAAACCAACAACCCCAACAGACATATTTTCCGGCTTCGCCTTTGAGCGGTTTCTTGGTATATTTTTTGAGGAAAATGACTATATTGTCGAACCAAAAATCCTATTGCTATGAAGATTGCAAAATTTAATGTGGCAGCTTCGCTGCTGGCTATTGCTGTGATGATGTTTTCTGCCGACTTGTCTGCGCAGAATTTTACTTTGAAGGTAGGAGGTGATGATAAGGGAAAGAAGGAAGAAGTGAAGGAGAAGGTTGTTGAGAAGGAAGTGGAGAAGTCTGGCCCATCCGTAAGTCAGGAACTCAAGAAGATGTTTGGCTACAAGGATGAGACTTCGCTTACAGGACCGCGCGTTGAGAATATCGGCAAGTTCTTCCTTGACAAATATACCGGTGAGGTGACAGTGTTCGCATATTATAAGAACGAGCCTGTAAGATGGAGAGTGTACAGGGATCACGTTGCTGACGATGTTGTGGATCAGCGTGCTCCAGTGAACTATCAGCTTATCAGATATGATACAGGTGACAATGACCTTGTCCTTGTGAACATAAACACAGGCGCTATGTGGCGCATCGATTTCAAAGGTCTCGGAATCACGTATAAGAACGCCAGATTCAAATACGTTCCGATAATCGACACAGAGTGGTAATTGGCCACGCCTAGATAAAGTAAAAGAGGTAGGTTAACGACGTTAACTTACCTCTTTTGATTTTAGTCAGTGACTTTAGATTAATATTCTTCCTCATTCCAGAAGAAATCATCCTTTGAAGGATAGTCTGGCCAAATGTCCTCGATGCTCTCGTAGATCTCTCCATCATCCTCAAGCTCCTCAAGGTTCTCTACTACTTCAGCCCAAGCTCCCGAACGTGTTGCGTAATCGATGAGCTCTTCCTTCGTCGCTGGCCAAGGAGCGTCCTCAAGCTTAGACGCCAATTCAAGAGTCCAATACATAGTTTTATAGTTTTAAATGGTTAATAATCAATGTATTTTGTTCAGCTTCCTGATTTGGGGCGGCAAATATAGACAAAAAAACTTAATGATGATGTTCTTTTTGCTATTTTTGCATAAAATTTTACCAACTTTCGAACTGGTGGATAAGACAAGTTCCATACCATCCGGACGGAATGGTGTAATATGACAACTTTTTGACACAAAAACTCTGCAAAATGGCATATATCAAGGAAGAACGCTACGACGATGCTACTACTGAAGCAATCGCTGAACACTATAGAGAGATACTCAGACTTCTCGGAGAGGATCCGGAGCGCGAGGGTCTTGTAAAGACTCCGTTGCGCGTAGCGAAGGCTCTGCAGTTCCTTACACACGGCTCACACCAGGACGGAGCCGAGATTCTCCGTAGCGCGATGTTCAATGAGGAATATCAGCAGATGGTCCTTGTGAAGGATATAGAACTTTATTCGACCTGTGAACACCACGTAATGCCATTCATCGGCAAGGCGCACGTTGCCTACATTCCTAACGGTACCATCACCGGCCTCAGCAAGATCGCCCGCGTCGTAGAAACATTCGCGAGACGTCTTCAGGTGCAGGAAAGACTCACTACCCAGATCAGAGACTGCATCCAGGATACATTGAATCCTTTAGGAGTTGCTGTGGTCATCGAGGCTTCGCATACCTGTATGACCCTCAGAGGTGTGCAAAAGGCCAATGCAGTAACTACTACATCGGCCTTCAGCGGTATCTTCCTCAAAGATGAGAGAACCCGTAACGAGTTCCTCAATCTAATCAAACAGTAATCTTAGTAAGTCAAAGCTGTTTCATAGTAAGTGTCGAAGCAAGGATAGCTCTCGAGCGGCTCCGGCATACAGAACTTCACGCCTTCAAAGGCTGGTGACTCTGTGTGTCCTACTGGCTCTCTGAGGTCGATTTCTGCATCGATGCCCTCAAGTCTTACCTTCACCTTTCCATTTGAATATCTGTAATGGAGAGTTCCTTCTCCGATCTTGACTGATGTCTCAAGTTCTGTGATCTCAGCAGGGATTCTTGGCTCCACTGTGATAGTTCCGTTGAGGAGATCAGGACGGATGCCGAGGAAATGCTGATACCATACTCTCAGGTGCTCTGCATTGCTCCACGCCTGGAGGAATGTACCCGAACGCTTCACCCAAGTCTGACCATCGCGTGGATGTGCGTCAGCATTCTCGCTGAGGCTGCCCACAGCGCCCTCGTGAAGGGCCTGACGGTTCATATTCTTGAAAAGCTCCCAAGCAGGCTCTATCTGGCCGAATTCGATCATTCTCTGCATTGCTACGCCATTGTTCCACAACCAGATGGTTCCGTTGTGATATGCGTCATCCTTGTGGTAATAGTGCCAGTTCTCGTGCTGAGGGTGGAACTGCTGGTCCCACTGTGCGAGCGATGCAACGCCCCAAGGATAAACAAGCTCCTCCCAAGTGCGTCTTGTCACTCTTTCCTTGAAGTCATTGTCGCTTACAAGGTCAAAACAGTAAAGCTGGTTAGGACGGAACTGCTGGTCTGGAGTGTCATCAGAGTTCAAGTGGTCCACGATGAATGAGCCATCCTTGTCGCAATAGTCGTTCTCGAAGTTGCTTGCAAGCATTGTAGCAAGGCCGCTCCACTCTTCTGCTGAAGCATAGTCTTCCATCATTGCTGCGATCTCGCTTCCGGCTACGAGCTGCTCATACCAGAGAGCCTGGATGTCATTCGCGCGGTTGCCGCGTGGCGAGCCAGGGATGCCGTTGCGTTTCACATCCATCCAAGTGTCAGCGTCTGCGTGTGTAAGATATCCCTTCTTGTCAGTATAGTTCTTGATCGATGCATCAATGCTCAACTTGATGGCAGGGTAGAGTTCGTGCAAGAACTCGGTGTCGCCAGAATACTGTGCAAGCTGATATGCCTGGATAACGAGTCTTGGAGTGCCATCTGTGGTGTTGTAGAGAATGCCTTCAAGGTTTGCTCTGTTAGGGATACGTCCGTATGTAATCGATTCAGGATCAGTGTCCTGGAGTTTTACGAAATCCTTGAGGATCTCCTTTGCGATCTCGAACTGACCGGTTACGAGGCACGCGCCCGGCATAGAGATGAACATATCGCGTCCCCAGTACTCATTGAACCAAGGAAGACCGGCATAGATACCGTTGCCCTGCTGGCAAGTGATCAGTTCATCCATTGTGATTGTGATCCAGTCAAGAGCCTTGTCGAGTTCCGGAAGATTAGATTTCACAGGGTTGTATTCTGTCACGAGTCCGTTGATTCGTGCCTTCCTGGCCGCCAGAAGTTCCTTCCCTCCGGTACGGAACTCTTCCGCCAGAGTTCGGCACTCCTCAGCTGTACCATATGTAAATAGGAAGCCCTGAGCCTCTGCGCCAGCTGCGATTCCTTCTGCCAATGCCTTGAAAGGAACACCTGCCGCTGTGGTGAGCATAATCTTTTGATCAGCTGCCTCTCTTGGAGTGAGGAAAAGTCCGTCTTCCGCTACCTCTGCTGAAAGAATGTGGCCCATATCCGCCAAACAGAATACAGAATCTGCCGCTGTCTCAAGGTTGATATAGATAACTGGCTTGTTGTCAACGAGATAGAATGTCTCCTTTGCATCAGACCAAACACGCTCAAGTCTTTCAGGATATACAGTAACTTCAGCATCTTTTCTGTCAAGGGCATCTCCGTTCACGCCGATAGTGTAGTCTGCAAGAACTCGTTTCTTCGCCATATTCCAGCCAGACCACCATTCAGGCTGCTGCTGATGTGTAGTGCCGTACCAATATCCGGCTTTCTTGTCAGTGTAGGAATACTCGCGGTTTTCCTCGGCTGTCACCTTCACGCCGATTTCGTCAGTTCTGTACTCCGCAGTCTTGCATCCGATTGCTGACATAATAACTGCAGCTGCACAAAGTGTCATTGTGTGTAGTTTCATATGTATGTGTTTTTGTATTAGCGAATATAGCAAAAAAAACCGATTGAAGTATTTCAATCGGTTTTTTAGTGACCCCGCCAGGATTCAAACCTGGAACCTTTTGATCCGTAGTCAAATGCTCTATTCAGTTGAGCTACGAGGCCGTTTGCAGCTAAGCTGCTTTATTTCTACTCGTTATCCTTAACGATAGCGACTTTCTTCTCCTTGATGCGAGCCTTCTTACCTGAGAGTTCACGGAGATAGAAGATACGTGCGCGACGAACTTTACCTACCTTGTTGAGCTCGATTGACTCGATGAATGGTGACTCGAATGGGAAGATTCTCTCAACACCTACTCCTGAAGCAACCTTGCGAACTGTGAAAGTTCTTGTTGCTGCTGAAGCTCCGCGAAGCTGGATTACAGTTCCTCTGAACTTCTGAAGTCTCTCCTTATCACCCTCCTTGATTCTGTATGTAACGGTGATTGTGTCACCGGCCTTAAATTTTGGGTAGCTGGCTACTTTCTCGTTAGCGAACGCCTGCTCTACTACTTTAATAAGATTCATTTCAGTATTAAATTTTATTTGTGGCAACATTGCGTTATTTTTCACCCATCACAAGAGGTTGCTGTTTTTCGTTTGGGATTGCAAAGGTAGACATTATTTTTTATTCTCCAAACTTTTTTGAGAAAAAATTGTAAAAAATGTCATTTTCTTCAAAAATCAGTCAAAAAGTCCCTTCAATTTGTCGAAAAAGCTCTTGTCTTCCTTGCTTGGGTTAGGCTTGAAGCTCTCTTTATCCTTCAAAGACTCGATGATCGCTTTCTCATCTTTCTCAAGTTTCTTAGGAATCCAGACTGCAAGTTTCACAAAAAGGTCACCTGTTCCGCCATAACCATTTACTGTAGGGAGTCCACGGCCCTTCATTCTGACAACAGTTCCGGACTGTGTGCCCGGCTCTACCTTGATCTTATGTATGCCGTCGAGACAAGGAACCTCTACCTCTGCTCCGAGGATAGCCTCTGGAAGAGAAATCACCTTAGTATAATAGAGGTTGTTTCCGTCTCTCTTGAGGTTTGGATGCTCCTGCTCCTCGATCACTACAAGGAGGTCTCCGTTGATGCCGTTGTTCTTTGCTGCGTGGCCTTCACCCTGAATGGTAAGCTGCATTCCCGCTTCAACACCTGCAGGAATCTTTACCTTGATAGTCTCACGCTGTCTTACGAGACCAGTTCCACCGCAGCTGCGGCAAGGGTTGCTGATGATCTTACCTTCTCCACCGCACTGCTGACAGGTAGAGTAGGTCACTGTCTGTCCAAGGAACGAGTTCACGACTCTCTGCACCTGACCTGTGCCGTTGCAGGCTGGACAGGTCTTGATGTCTGAGCTGTTCTTTGCTCCGCGTCCGCCGCAGTCAGGACAAGGTACGCTCTTTTCGATGCTGATCTCCTTCTCCACGCCCTTTGCGATCTCCTCGAGCGTCAGCTTCACGCGTACGCGTATGTCGCGTCCTCTATATACTCTCTGCTGGCGCTGGCCTCCGCGTGCTCCGCCAAATCCGCCGAAGCCTCCTCCGAAGCCACCGAATCCGCCGCCGAATGCGCCTCCGAACATCTCGTTGAGGATGTCGTTGAGGTCACCGAATCCACCGCTGAAGTCAGGGCCCGCTCCCTCTACGCCCGAGTGGCCGAACTGGTCGTATCTTGCCTTCTTATCAGCATCGCTAAGCACGGCATATGCTTCAGCAGCCTCCTTGAACTTCTCCTCTGCCTCTTTGTTGCCAGGATTCTTGTCAGGGTGGTACTTGACGGCCATCTTTCGATAGGCCTTCTTTATCTCTTCTGCTGATGCGCTCTTGTCGACGCCCAGCACCTCATAGTAGTCTCTTTTGTTTGCCATAACTTATTAGATTCCGACTACGACCTTAGCGAAGCGGATTACCTTTCCGTTAAGTGTGTAACCTGTCTGTACGACATCGAATACCTTTCCTTTCTTCTCGTCCTCCTGAACAGGGAACTGTGCCACAGCCTCGTGCACGTCAGTGTCGAAAGTCTGGCCCATAGCCTCGATAACAGCGAGACCCTTAGTCTTGAGGTATCCCATCAACTTATTGTAAATGAGCTCAGTGCCTTCCTTGGCAGCATCGCTGTCATTAGACTCCTTCAACACCTTGAGAGCTCTTTCACAGTCGTCGAGTACCGGAAGCAGACCCTTGATAGTATCTGTAGAAGCCATACTTACAAGCTCGAGCTTCTCCTGCGACGTACGTCTGCGGAAGTTGTCGAACTCTGCCATAAGTCTCAGATAATCATCCTTATCCTTTGCAACCTGTGCCTCAAGCTCGGCGATCTTCTTCTCCTCCTTCATTTCCTCCTGAGCTGTTGCTGTCTCCTGTGTCTCCTGCGCAGTCTCCTGTGCCTGAACCTCCTCCTGCACTGTCTGCTCCTTTTCCATCTGTGTGTTTTCTGACATATTCTTTAATCTCCTTTGTCGTAACCTTGCCGAAAATCATAGCAACGATTGCGACTATGATAATTGTTATCAACATTTCACTTTACGGCTATTATTAGCCGCCGCAAAGATAACAAATAATCTGCCATCGGGAAAATACTGACATTATGGCAGAAATTCGCTGTCAAACCTCGCCGTGTCCTATGTCATTATGGTATTTTTTATATTTTTGCGAAGAATATCATTATTGTAAGAATATGAAGAGAATATTTCTGTATATGATGCTTATGGCGGCTTTCTGCGGAACTGCCGAGGCAAGAAAGGTGAAGGGAACGGTTATGTCGGGCGAGAACAAACTTGAAGGAGTTGTCGTGACAGACGGCAAGTCGTTCACCCAGACTGACAAGAAGGGACGCTTCACATTCGATATTGTCGATGATGCGGAATTCGTATACATCGTGACACCTGCCGGCTATGTGGCCGATTGGACATCCGGCGTTCCTGCCTTCTACAAACCGGCCGCAGGATGCACTGAGTTCAATTTCCAGCTCCTGCGTACAGCCGGCGGAATGGACTACCATATCGTTGCGATTGCAGATACGCAGACATACACCGACGAGCATTTTGCAACGTTCGCAGGAGCACCGATAGCCGATCTCGTTGCGACTTCCAAGAGCCTTGACGGCGTTGCAGTAGGTCTCGCGCTCGGCGACATCAGCTGGGACAGAATCGAGATTCTGGATATGTACAAGAAGGAAATCGTGCGTACTGGCATTCCTTTCTATCCTGTTATGGGCAACCACGATAACGAGGCATACAGAGTCGGAGACAAGGAAGCTGCTGCAGCGTATAGAAGCAAGATGGGCCCTGAGAACTATGCTTTCCGTCTCGGAAAGGACGTGGTAATCGTTCTGGATGACATCATCTATGACACCAACTTCAAGAGCACCAACGGATATACAGATGAGATCATTGATTGGGTAAGAGGACTCGTGAAGCTCATTCCTGCAGATTCAGAGATCTATGTCGCTCATCACGTGCCACTTACAGCCGGTCCGAGAAGGATTCAGAACGCTAACCGCCTCCTGGATATTCTTCGCGGCCGCAAGGTTACCTTCATCTCAGGACACACTCACAGAAACCAGAATACCACAATCGAAAGAAACATCACCGAACACAATGTCGCTGCCATCTGCGGAACCTGGTGGGATGCATACCACTGCACTGACGGAACGCCAAGAGGCTACAAGGTGTTCACAAAGCACGGAGGTCGTCTCAGCTGGTACTACAAGCCTGTAGGTCAGAGCAATAAGTACATTGCAGAGGCATTCTCTCTCGGAGAGGGAGCTATTTATCCAAGCTCTGTGTTTGTCAATGTGTGGGATTGGGACCCTGAGTGGAAGGTCGAGTGGTACGAGGACGGCGTTCATCGTGGTTCTATGGACCGTGTGAGGGAGATTTCCCCTAACTATATGCACGAGGCCATCGACTATTACAAGCGCACAGGCGAGGCTATCCCTGAGTTGGCCAAGTTCCCACGCAACAACCACACTTTCGCGGCAATGCCTTCGCGTTACGCAAAGAACGTGACAATCACTGTCGAGAGCCGTTTCGGCCAGAAGTGGATGCAGACATTCAATCTTACAGACTATATCGAGCAGCATATCGCTTGTCCTGCCGGAGCTACTGTTGAGGAGGTCAAAGCATTGGTGAACAGGGGAGTGAACACAATCAGATTCAATGCATTTGTGGAAAGAAACGGTGATGTGAAGGTCGGTGGCAAGGATGGCGCTATGATGGGTGAGATTCTTGATGCAGTTGAAGGATATGTAGCCGACGCTGGCAGATCTCAGGTCAGATACAATCTTGTAATCGATACTGCACACGGACGTGAAGAAGGCAAGACCGTTCCATATTATCACGATTACATCGACTACCTTATGGTGGATCTCTGGCCACGTTATCTCGGTGACAGACTGATGGTTACCGGCAATGACTATCGTTCGCTCAACCATCTTGCAGAGAAGTATCCGGAGGTGGACATTGCGTTCAATGTGACTCCTGAGACCGGTGATGTGACAAAGGCGATGGCTCGTCTGAAGTTTACTCCGAAGTGGATCGCAGTTCACTACACCCTCGTCGACGAGGCTTTCATCGAGACCTATCGCTCAAAAGGCCAGTACGTCTCAGTCTGGGGCATCCCTGACGCCGAGACTCTCGCCCGCATCAAGGCCCTTTCGCCAGATGCTGTAGAGATCGCATACTAATCCTCCGAACATTATGCTGCATTTTGACACTGATTATATGTCTGGCGCTCATCCGAAGGTGATGGAGCGTCTTATGGAGACCAATTTCGAACAGACTCCAGGTTACGGAACCGATCAATACACTGCCAAAGCAAAGGAACTTATTCTCGAGGCTTGCGGCGCTCCTGACGCAAAGGTACATTTCCTTGTAGGCGGCACGCAGACAAATTCTACCGTCATTGACGGAGTCCTTGCCCGTCACGAGGGAGTTCTCTGTGCTGAAAGCGGGCATATAAATGTGCACGAATCCGGAGCGATCGAAGCGACCGGACACAAAGTCCTGACCTTGCCATCCTACGACGGAAAAGTGTCGGCAAGTGATGTCAGGAACTTCATTGACACCTTCTACAGCGACGAGACTTACGAACATATGGTCGCGCCAGGAATGCTGTATATTTCCTTCCCGACCGAATACGGTACCGTATACACTCTCAAGGAGTTGGAGGAACTCAGCGAAGTCTGCCGCAAGGCCGGCATCCCGCTTTTCATAGACGGTGCAAGACTCGGCTATGGCCTTGCTGCCGACGGGGGAGACGTCACCCTTAAGGATATCGCACGCCTGAGCGATGTGTTCTACATCGGAGGAACAAAGGTAGGTGCACTCTTTGGAGAGGCTGTGGTAGTAACCAATAAAAACCTTCTGAACCACTTCACTCCACTTGTGAAGCAGCACGGTGCATTGCTCGCCAAAGGCCGCCTTCTCGGTGTTCAGTTCGAGGCTCTTTTCACAGACGGACTATACGAGCAGATCTCCAAGTCTTGCGTACAGAAAGCAGTCAGACTCAAGAATATATTCCTTGCCAAGGGATATAAGGTAGAGGTGGATTCTCCGACTAATCAGCAGTTCTTCAGACTTCCGAACCCAGTCGTGGATGCTCTGCTGAAAGAAGCGACTTTCGAGATGTGGGGCCCTCGCGGAGAAACCGAAAGCGTGGTGAGGTTCGTGACAGGCTGGACCACAACAGACGAGGATATCGATCGACTTGAAGAGATAGTGAATGCATAAAAAGAGACGCTGACTGAACATTCGTTCGTCAGCGTCTTTTTTTG
>JAFYWC010000022.1 GCA_017546585.1 Bacteroidales bacterium | reverse complement strand
TCTGACAAAAAGAAATGAGAACTTCTGCAAATGCATCTGTATAAGTATCAACAATATAGATCAGAAGTTCTCATTTACTTTTGGTTCCCATTATAATCGAAATGAGAACGTTCTCATTTGGATTATGTTAACTATCTCCCTCAGTGCCAAAGTGTTACGCATCACTTTTGCCCGCAAAGACGAGGCGACTGGCAATAGTGAGCCCCCTCAAGGGCTCCCGGCCTCCAAGCCCGTCGGGGGCTCAGGACTTTCGGCGGAGAAAGTCAGATGCCGCACTCCGTGGGAACCTCAATGTGTTTAGTGAGGATGTCTCTTCTTTGAGGGCCGAAAGTCCAAAAGGAATTGCCAGCCTTAGCAGCGAGGCTGCGGGCCTTCTCCAGTCTTTTATCACTTCCTTCGCAAGCTCAGTCAGTCATAAAAGCCTTCCGTCGGCAAGGTATCGGCTTTGCCGATGTTGTCAATAATGGCCGCTTTCTCCTCTCCAGAATTGAAAGACTTTCCGCTTTGCTCCAAGTCTTCCAACTCTTCCGAGGCGGCCAGACTGGTCCGCTTCGCGTCCCAGCGGCGAGACAGTGTGATTTATTCCGCTTTGCTCCATAAACCCCACAGACTCGCCTGACTCCCGCATCAGCGTTGGGGCGTTGGTGATTCTTAGTGTAGGCTTGTGCCAGAGCCGGAAAGACCGTTATCTCCCGCTTCAACCTTTGTGCGTCCGGCTCCTGCCGCGGACTCACGTCCTTGCCTGCTCACGGTTCCAGAAGCAATTTGCCATCCGCTTAGGCGGACGTCAAATCACTTCTTCCACCGTCGAGCGGAGAGATTTAATCCCGCTTGTGCGTTAGTGGTACATTCTGCGGCGTACCCCGCAGGAGGGATTCTGTCGTTGTAAAAACTTAATGCAAGAAGAAGCATCTGACGGCTATCGCCGCCAGATTGATTTTCTGTTTGGGATTCGTGTGTAACTTGCTGACTCTCATTACTATGTGGTGAGATATCTATTACCTTAAGACTTGTAACCGCTCCGCTTGGGGCTTTAATCTTCAATTTATGCCGAGATTTTATCCTGATGCTTTGTTTTCTGATTGCTGGTCGTCTGTGGGCGATGTGACTTTTTATCACCGTAATGGGGTGTGTTATTTCAGGAGCAAGGCGTATTCTGAGTTTTCTGGTACTGCGGAGCAGCTGGAGCAGAAGGGTCTGCACCAGAGGGCGATTAAGGCCTGGAGAGGATTGACCTCAAAACAGCAGAATAAGTGGAGAAAGTATGCTGATGGAGTTGCGGCTCATCGTCCTCCGTATGGGGATGGTAACAGTATCAGTGGGTATAATCTGTTCGTGTCGGCTTATCATGGGTTTGCACAGCTGGGTGACGAACGTGTACCGGTTCCGAAGAGGTTTGAGGCGTTTCCGATTTTCAGTTTGGATTTCGTTGGATGTGAGGCGGTGTCGTTGTTTGATGTGGAGCTGAGGTTCAGATTGACTTTATGCGGCACAGAGGAGTTCAGCAGGTACAGGGTTCTTGGTAAGATCCAGATCACTGAGCCAGGTGGCGGATGTCATCCTGGACTGATGAGGAACTATCTCTCCCCGTCCGTGCCTTATGGTAGCAGTTCAGATGTTGTGTTTACTGTACCACGCCATAGAATGGATCTTGAGACGTTCCAAGTGCATGTGAGGTATCTGCTGATTGATTCTGTGACCGGGTACAGGTCGATTTATCATAGTGTCTCTGCGATTGGTTCATTGTAAATTCAGGGATAATTCATCATATTTGTAGGGTTAACCGTATAACTCATTGTAGATATGTTAGTCAGAACTCGTATAATTGATGTTGAGCGTAAGCCTATAAAGTGCCCTGTTTGTGGCAGTGAGATTTGGGATATTGTCTATGGAACAGGAGATATGACTGAAGTGGAGTTCTTCCTTACATATAATAAACCTGCAATTATGGGTGGTGACAATATTCCTCGTCGTCCGCCAATCTGGGCTTGCGGATGTGGCTGTAAGAGGTTCCGCAAGGTGAATCCTGATGGTACTGACGCTCCGGTAAAGGTTAAACTGCTGAAGAACGTGAGAGTTCGTAAAGCAGAAGTCAATATAATTCGAGAGGAAGATTAAACTTTAAACAGATTCTTTTGTACAAATTTGGCAATAAATGCGTTTTATTGCCAAATTTGTACTATATTTGCATCGGTTTAAGACGAATATGAACGGAGTTAAGGAGCTAATATTGAGTTTTGCATCTTCTAGAAAGGAGTTTTCTACAGATGAACTTTGGGATTGGATTTCTCAAGGTAGGGAGATTGTGCGCAATACTGTCAATATTACTCTATCAAGACTTGTCTCAAAAGGAGAGATTGTGAAGGTTTCTCGCGGGGTGTATGCAATGGCCAAGGGCAAGTCCATTTTCAGAGCAGTGCT
>JAFYWC010000021.1 GCA_017546585.1 Bacteroidales bacterium | reverse complement strand
TGAAATCGCTCGGCCAGAAAATAATGACACAGTAACAAAAACCCTCTGCCTCACAAAGGAGGAGAGGGCAATATCTTATCTCATTGAAACAGATGATTGGCTAAATCTCTGATTTGGGTGACGCAATGATAAAGTCAGGAAGATAAGGGGCTGAAAGCATCACTGCTTTACAGCCCCTAAAACGTGTACTAAAACCTAAACCTGCTACAAAGATGCAACAAGATTCTGAATTGTTGCAAATCTTTTTGAAAAAAATTCAGATTTTATTACAAAAATCTCCATTTTACATAACAATCTGGATATTATCTACCCAAACCGTGTTACCAACTCCACCATAAAAGGCTTTTCCGCAGCTGGAAATTATATTTATGACAAGGTGGGTCGGTTCTGTTCCTTCAGGCGCCCAGCCGTCCTCCTGGATGATGACATTTCTTCCGTTGCTGTTGATCGCGTGAAATGCAGTCTCAGGATCTGTCTTCATTCCCATATAGTCTTTATAGAAAGGCTTGCCGGTAATGTCACCATATTCAATCTTAAGATCATATCCGTTGATCCATTCAGGGATGTCTTCGTGGATTCTCCAGATTGCTGTACCTACTCGAAGAGCGTGTACATTTCCTTCCTCGTCCTCCCATCTCTTCTGGAGAAGAACTGTGATCTCGGCGGCGTCATTATAGCCCATAGCCTTGAGTTTCGAGAAACCGGTTCCTCTTATGACCTCATATCCGACATCCGCCTTGATGTCAAGTCTTATTGACTTCGGGCATCCGGTGAACGGAATTCCATACATAACCTTGGCCATAGGATCCTTTGTGGTAGTGATCGGTTCAGGAAGTGCACCGATGAAGAAAGCGCCCTGGCAGGTGACGTCCATATTGACAATGCCCAATGCCTTGACCTCTTCTATATGTGTCTCGATTCTTGCACAGTAACCGTTTCCTCTCTCCTCAGGAAAGACGGTATTGTTGGTCTTTACGACTCCTGCAACTATGGCAAGTACATTGTTGGTTCTCCAGAGATATCCTTCAGGAGCTTTGAAAGGAGTCTTGCCGGTAAAGACTGTCTCCTGATTTCCATAGAACTCGTATAGTGTCTTTGTCGCTCCTCCGATAAGAGATGATTCCTTCACCTCTCTTTGCGACCAGTTGTCCAGTCTTCCGAATCGGTTGACGGCGTCCACTACACTCTGCTGCGCATTTGCCGACACTGTAAAAAGCGTCATTGCCCCTGCGAGCAAGGCAAAAATTCTTGTTCGTCTCATAAAAAATGGTTAAATATGCAATTCGTTTGCAAAGATAAGAACCTTTTATCAAACAAAAGCGCCAAACAATGAAAAACGCCCTTTATACAGTCCTAATATTGATATTTATCTCTGTCTGCGCCGGCGCAAGGCCTGTCAGACCAGGTATGACCACATTTATCCAGCCGGACGGCACAACATTCCAGGGTCTATGCAGAGGAGATGAATTCAGCAAAGTCAAGACAACAATAGACGGATACGCCATCGTTCAGGATGCTGACGGATGGTGGTGCTACGCGACATACGACAATGAGGGAGCAAAACACAATACAGGATACCGCATCGGCACAAAGGCACCTTCCGATATTCTTTCCGAATGCAGGAACATCCCTTACGACCTCATAGCCCGGAAAGCCGAAATGAAGCGTGACCTTATCTGGGAAAACGCCGGAGAGACAAGACTTCTGCAGAACACAACTGCCATCACAGGCAGCGAGCCACAGAAAAAGCACGGCATCGTGATTCTTGCCGAGTATCTCGACATCACTTTCCAGTACTCAAGGCAGGATTTCGTAAACCTTCTGACACAAAAAGGATACAACGTCAACGGAGCGACAGGTTCAGCAATAGAATACTTCAACGACCAGTTCGGCGGATCGATCGATTTCTCATTTGACGTCAGTGAAATAGTCACACTCACCAAGAGAAGAGCATATTACGGGGCCAACGACGCTTACGGCAATGACATCAGACCTGCGGAAATGGTACAGGAGGCCTGTGAGCTTGCTGCTGAAACCGGAATCGACTTCTCGCTGTACGACGATGACAATGACGGAAAGGTAGACAACGTCTTCATATTCTTTGCAGGATGCGACGAGGCGGAATACCCTAGCCAGAGCGACCTGATCTGGTCTCACGCCTGGTTTGTAAAGACCGGAGCCGGAATAGACTGCAGACTGAACGGCAAGGTCATCGACAGATATGCCTGCACAGCTGAACTTATGAATACCGACAGAGGCAATCTGCTTGCAGGAATCGGCACATTCTGCCACGAATACAGCCACACATTCGGACTCCCTGACCTTTATGACAGCGACTACGACACAGGTGGATGGGCTGCAGGCACCTGGACCTGGACTGCACTTATGGATGGAGGAAATATGAACAACGACAGCAACACACCTCCATACTACAATGCAATAGAAAGAGAGATTCTCGGCATCAGCGAGCCTATAACCATCGAGAGCAACGGAACATATGTGCTCGAGCCTATCGGAAAAGGCGGCAGATTCTACCGTCTTGAGACCGACACCAGAGGAGAATACTATCTCCTTGAGAACAGGAGCGCAACCGGATGGGACACATACATCGGCGGCAGCGGTATGCTCGTTTACCACATAGACAAGACCGCAGCCAATGCAAAAAGATGGAACAGCGCCAACTCTGTAAATGCGCTACAGTCACATCAGTGTGCCGACCTTATCGAGGCAGACGGAAGAACCGACCAGTTCAGCAGCAGCCTTGATTATATGACAAAAGTACAGAACATCAAAGGAATCTTCTTCCCATATGGATCCGCAAACGCTCTGACACACGAGTCTACACCTGGCCTCAGATGGTGGACCGGCAAGACTGACAAGGCAGGCATTACAGACATCAAGCGTGACGGCGAAAACATCATCATCACTGTAACCGGATTCCCTGGCGTCACCCCACCTGTAGCCTCAAACATCAGGTCAGAAGCATTTATGGACGCTGCCATCGTGAGATTCGAAAGCGACAGGGTATATGAAGGAGAAGCCACTGTCGTATGGGGAAGAACTGGACAGGAGACAGAAACCGCAAAGGTATCACCATACGAGCCAGGAAAATACTCCATCACTCTTGAGGGCCTGACCCCAGGTAACAAGACATATTCCGTATCAATATACTTTGAGAACGAGGATATGAAGGGAGAAGCAAAGAGCGTGTCGTTTATGACAAGCCGCCAGGCACCTGTGGAATGGCCATACATATACTTCGGCAAGTCCAAGACCAATGCAGACGGCACATTCGCAAAGGGAACAGAGGTTGCGCTCAGAGCATACAACGCATCAGGAGCAGAAGCGATCGAATGGACCTTCAACAGGAAAGGCATCAAGCCGGACGGAGACGGATATTACAGACTGACCGAAAGCGGTGTACTTAAGGCATACATATATTGGCCTGACGGAAGCCAGGATATACTTGAAAAGAGAATCAACATTGCTGAGTAATTATGAAAAGGACTTTTATATATATAGTAACAGCGGCTGTAGCATTTGCCAGCTGCGACGGATACCGTCCGGAAGAGATTCTGCTTCCACGCAACGAGATCTCGCTGACCATTAAGGGAGTTGACCAGATAATATACGACGAGAACACCTGGCAGTTGGGATTCAATGACAAGAAGAACGAGTTCAGAGTCGTGGATGACAAGGTGTCCGAATGGTTCCTCTTCAGATGCGAGACTATGCCGTCATCGGAAGGCCAGAAGATAAAAGGAGACATCGAATACACTACAGACACCGATATAAAGACACAGGAGGGACTCACCTACTCTGTGGAGAAGATCTCCCAAGACGGCCTTGTATGGCTCTGGAACGACGACAAGGACATCGGAGCGGTAATCAAGATTCTATAAAACAAAAAAGAGGCTGACCGTCTGGTCAGCCTCTGATATTTTAATCAAGATCGATTAGTTAAGCTTGTAAACTGAGATGCCGATGTTCTGTGCCATTACAGCGATGTATCTTACACCGCCTGAAACTGCTGTTGCGCAGTCTGCAACACCGTGACCAGCGTTACCTGAACCCTCTACAGGAGCTGTAAAGAGACCAGTCTTAGCCTCAAGTGTACCCTTAAAGTCAGCAGCACCGTTTACATCTTCAATCACATTGAGAGTTGCTGAATTTCTATCAGCAGCGAGCTTTACATATGCGATATAGTCTTTGTCGTTATGAGAGAAGAAGTTGTAACCGAATGTCTGACCGAGGTCTGGATCAGCGCCCCAAGCTGAAAGCGCATAGCCATTGCCTGAAGTCTGAGTGAAGAACTTACCAGCTACGTTTGTAGTAAGGAGCGCTGCAGTTGGGTTGCCATCACCGTCAAATGTTGCATCTGGGTGGATTGTGCACTCACCGATGTTGCTCATACCATCCATTGGCATAGCATAGCGTCCTGTCGCGTAAGCAAGGTCAGGAGTTCCCCAAAGACCTGCTACACCGTCCTTCATATTCACGCGAATAACTACACCACCATCATTGTAGTCAAAGAAAAGGAGCTCACCTGCCTGGATTGTACCTCTTGTAGTGAACTTGTCACCAAGACGGCGTGTACCTGAGTCAATCACATAGTAGTTAGGATCTGCATCGATACCGTTTGCCCATACATAGACAGTAAGCTTTGCAGTACCGTCACCAGTTGTAAGGTTAGAAGCAACGAGAACATCCTTTCCACCGTTGATAGAAGCATCAGTGTTAGACATTACTCTTACGCAAGAGATAGCGTGAGTACCGTTTGTAGAAACTGAGACCTTGGTAGCAACCTTAACGTCCTTTACATAAGAACCGTCAGCAATGCTGTAAGCCTTGATGACACCGTTTCCACCAGCTGACTGAGCTACGTAAACATATTCAGAGTCCATTGTCATATTTCTGTCCTGTCCGCCACCGAATGGAACAGCTGCGCTCCATACGAGTTCAGCAAAAGCTGCTGGAACCTCTGGCTCTGCTGGCTCATCACCCTGGCCTGCGAGAGTAATGTCGAGGATGAGGTTGATACCCACGCCATTTGCCGGGAAGTCAAGTGGAAGCACACTTCCTGTAGGAATTGTGTAAGCCTCGAGAGTCAACTCGCTCTTGTCGTCTGAAACTACGAACGGGATGTCAAGTGTAGTCTTGGACATTGATCCGTTCATAATGGTGATATCCTTGATAGTCAGAGTCTTTGTATCAGCATTGAACTCATATTCGCCGCACTCGTTTACAGTAGGAGTTGCGTTAGGAGCAGCAACTGTGAATGTTGCGTAACCCTCCTTTGCATTACCCTCTGTATCCACATCCATAGAGACTGTCACTGTAGCACCGAATCCAGACTCATAAGTCAAATAGTTCTGCCACATAATCTCGCCTGATGTAGACTTGTACACCTTAGCGCCATCCCAACCTGCAGGTACCTCTGGCTCGTCGCCACCGAGATCCATATTAGGGTTGATTGCAACGTAGTCAGTCACATAGCCGTAGAATGCAGAGCTGAATGTAAGAGTATTGCCTTCTACTGCAAGGTCAAGTGATCCTACAGGACCGAAGAACATATGAGGGCTACCAGCGTCCTCGATAGTAACAGTCTTGCCATCAGCTGAAAGAGTACCATAATAGTTACCTGAATATGGAGTTCCCCAAGCTGATACACAGAACATATTCTCGAAGTAGAGTTTGCCATCCACTACAGATACCTTAAGGTTCTCATTCTTAGCCTCCACTGGAGTACCCATAGTCATTTCCTCCTTGAAAGTCTCAGTCCAAGTACCTGCGAACTTCTCGATAGGAGTAGCCTCACCTGCCGGAGCATCAACCTTTACAGCAGCAGTATAGTCGTAGATGTATGCATCACGGCTTGTAGCGTAGTTGTAAGTCTTAACCTTAGCAACTGAGAAAGTCTTGGCAACTGAGTCGTAAGCGAGCTCGATGTCTTTTGAGAAACCGTAGCTGAGGACTGCATCCTTATAATATACTGTAAGAACGTCACCCTCAACATCAGCGTAGTATGTACCGCCCTGGCCTGAAACAGGCTGTCCATTCTGGAAGTACATATCAGAGTTGAACATATTCACAACCTTGAATGCACCCATTGCAGGATTGTCGGTAACCTCGAATGTGAACACGCCCTTCTTTGTTGAAACTGTAGATGGATCGAGAGTCACATCCTCATATCTTGAGAGAGTGAATTTCTCTGCCCACTCTACCTGCTCGCCAGCCTCATCAGTGATCCACTCAGGATAGTAGTTCTTCTGAACGACAGTGAACTGTGCAAGCTCCTTGCCTGTCTTCTTAGCCTTGAGAGTAACTGTAGCTGTATTGTCAGCAGATGAAGTGTTGGCAGCAGCTGCAGTGAGAACCATAGTCTCGTTGCGTACAGCCTTTGTCTCTACATAAGTAAGCCAAGAGCCTTCGATCTCATATACATAATCGATTGATGTTGTAACAGGAACCTCTACGTTTCCACCCACTGGAGACACATAGAATGTAGTGTTGGCAACAGCGAACTGATATCCGTCAAATGAGATGGTCTTAGCCTTGAGCTCACCTGTTGTATTGTTGATAGCATAGAGGTCAACATAACCTGCACCTGACTGAGTAGTAACTGAAACAGCGCTCTTTGCAGGGAGAATCTCTGCTGTACAGTTTGAAGTAGAAAGGATTCTTACGACAACATTGTCAGACTCCTTTGCACCTACGATAGTGTAGGCTACCTCAATTGTCTCACCCTCAGCAACCTCGTAGTCAGCGACCTGGAGAAGGAGGTTGAAGTTATTTGAAAGAGGAAGTTCGAATACAGTACCGTCAACGAGAGTGATGATGATGTATGCGCCGTCCTCGCTGAGCTCTACGCTCTGGAAGAAAGCATCACCGTCCTTACCGTCAGCGCCATCCTTGCCGTCAGCACCTGCCGGACCCTGAGGGCCCTGTGGTCCCTGAGGACCCTGTGCACCGTCCTTGCCGTCTGCACCGTCCTTGCCGTCAGCGCCATCCTTGCCATTTGCGCCGTCCTTGCCGTCTGCTCCGTCCTTGCCGTCTGCACCGTTGTAGATGTTGATCTTTGAGCCGTCAGACATAAGGAGTTCGTAACCTCCCTCGATCTGATTGTAGTCAAGGACTGTGAGATTGTTCTCTACAGCAGCCTTCAAAGCTTCGAGATCACTCTTGATCTGATTGACATCGTTCTCTACCTTGTCGAGTCTCTCATTCAATGACGAATCATCGTAGCACGATGTGAAGACAGGACAAGAGACAGCCGCGAGGATCATAGATCCGCAAGCGAACTTCTGGAAAAATTGTCCGAATTTCATAATAGTTAAAGATTAGTTATTATTAATAAATTAGTGTTGTTTGCGCGAAAAACTCCGTAAAATTAGAAAAAATCTCGTAAATTTGCATCGTTTCGTGGAAAAAATCAGCAGAAAAACCACACAACACCACACCTAACGGAATTTCAAACATTAAATTTAAATATTACAACAATGAGAAAACACATCGTAGCAGGCAACTGGAAGATGAACACAACAGTTGCAGAGGGCGTAGAGCTCGCAAAGGCAGTAGTAGAGGCTTCAGCTGAGGTTCCAGCTGACGTAAAGCTCATCATCGCTCCGCCATTCACTCACCTTTACCCAGTAGCTGAGGTTGTAAAGGGTTCAGCTGTAGGTCTTTCAGCTCAGAACTGCGCAAACCACACAAAGGGCGCTTACACTGGTGAGGTTGCTGTAAATATGATCGCTGGTCTCGGTGCTGAGTACGTTATCCTCGGTCACTCTGAGAGAAGAGAGTACTATGGTGAGACTGACGCTCTCCTCGTAGAGAAGGTTAAGCTTGCTCTCGCTGAGGGTCTTTCTCCAATCTTCTGCATCGGCGAGAAGAAGGAGGAGCGCGAGGCTTGTCGTCACTTCGAGGTTGTAACTGAGCAGGTAAAGAACGTTCTTTTCGAGCTCACAGCTGAGGAGATGGCAAAGGTAGTAGTAGCTTACGAGCCAGTATGGGCTATCGGAACAGGTCTTACTGCAACTGCAGAGCAGGCACAGGAGATCCACGCTGAGATCCGCAAGGTTCTCGCTGAGAAGTTCGGTGAGCTCGCTGAGGAGATCTCTATCCTCTACGGCGGTTCTTGCAACCCTACAAACGCTAAGGAACTTTTCGCTTGCCCAGACATCGACGGCGGTCTTATCGGTGGCGCTGCTCTCAAGGCTGACAGCTTCAAGGCAATCGCAGTAAGCTTCTAATTCATTGATATGAATAGATTTTACATCTTAGCAGCCACTGCAGTCGCAGTGGCTGCTTGTGGTCAGTCCCAGGAGTCTGACCTCAAGGAGAAAGTCGAGAGCTATGCAGTCGTAGAGGTATCTTCACCTCTCTACGATGCTCTTTCGGAAAATGACAAGAAGATCGTATCGCTCTTCCGCGAGGCTGCAGACATTATGGACGGCCTCTTCTGGAAGCAGACATTCGGAGACAAGGCCGAGATGGAGGCCTTGACCAATGAGTACGAGAAGGCATACGCTATGATCAACTACGGTCCTTGGGACCACCTCGACAACAACGCATCTTTCGTTGAAGGATACGGCGAAAAGCCGCTCGGCTGCCAGTACTATCCACAGGATATGACTATGGAAGAGTGGGAAGCGTTCGAGGATGCCGACAAGTTCAATCTTTACACTGTAATCCGTCGCGACGAGAACGGCGCACTCAAGACCGTATGGTACCGCGACGAGTACAAGGAAGAGCTCGACAAGGTATGCGCACTCCTCGAGGAGGCTGCTGCCCTCACCTCAAACGAGGGTATGCGCACATACCTCACTGAGCGCATAAAGGCTTTCCGCACAGACGATTACCTCGCCAGCGACCTTGCTTGGATGGATATGAAGGACTGCAATATGGACCTCGTGATCGGACCTATCGAGAACTATGACGACCACCTTTTCGAGGCCAAGGCGGCATATGAGGCATTCATCCTCCTCAAGGACGAGACACGCAGTGCAAACCTTGCAAAATATGTTGCCCTTCTCCCTACCCTTCAGACTATGCTTCCTTGCGCACCAGAGTACAAGACTTTCGTGCCTGGAACTTCTTCTGACCTCAACGTTTACGACGCCATCTACTATGCCGGCGACTGCAACGCGGGCAGCAAGACAATCGCCATCAACCTCCCTAACGACGAGAGAGTACACGCTGCCAAGGGCGCACGCCGCCTCCAGCTCTACAACAGTATGATGGCGAAGTTTGACAAGATTATGATGCCTATCGGAGAGGTCCTTATGGTTCCTGAGCAGCTCGAGTATCTCAGTGCTGACGCATTCTTCTGGAACGTGACCTTCCACGAGGTTGCTCACGGACTCGGAGTAAAGCAGACCATCAACGGCAAGGGCACAGTTGACCAGGCTATTGGCGACCAGAAGACGTCTTGGGAAGAGGCGAAGGCTGACATCCTCGGTCTGTTTATGGTAAGCAAACTCATCGATATGGGCGAGATCACAGACATCACAAAGGAGCAGTCACTTGCAACCTTCATCGCAGGTATCGTACGTTCTGTACGCTTCGGCTTCGCATCTTCTCACGGAAAGGCTAATATGATGTGCTACAACTATATGGAGGATCACGGCGCATTCACCCGCAACGAGGAAGGAAAGTGGGTGATCGACTTTGAGAAGGCAGCTGCAGCAGTCGACACTTGGGCAAGCCTCATCCTTGAGACACAGGCTACCGGAAACTTCGAATTCGCGCAGGCTTATGCCACTGAAAACGCAAACATTCGCGAAGCTCTTGCAGCAGACATCGAGAAGGTGAACGGCGCTGGAATCCCACGCGACATCGTATTCAACTTCAACTGGTAAGACGTCTACATACGCTATCTATCCCGGCAGTTCCACTGACCGGGATTTTTTATGTAATAAAATACCGGAAATTTCATTGTGGAGCGGAAATAAATTAGTAACTTTGCCGATTATTGGACTCGTTGCGCAAGCAATTGGTCGAATTGTTCGTGTGTTAATAATTAAAAAACATAAACAGCTTATGAAGACTAGAATTATTCTGTTATCATTCCTGCTCCTCCTTTGCGCAGGCCACAGAGGCTACGCACAGAAGGTGTCGGTAAGTACAGACATCGTTGACTGGGCATACCTCTGGACAGTCAACGGAGAAGTGAATGTCAGTGTTGACCAGCATTTTACTATCCTCGCTGGTGGAAAGATCAACCCTTGGATGTTCGACAAGAAGACTGGTGAGGAGTTCTACGACTACCAGATGACAGCATATGCAGGTGCACGCTACTGGCCTTGGCACGTATTCGCAGGATGGTGGATCGGAGCGAAGGCTCAGTACTCATCATACCAGAGAACAGGTATCATCGGACCTGAGCTCAAGGTAGGAAAGGCAGTCGGAGCAGGCCTTTCAGCAGGTTACACATTTATGCTCAACGAGCGTCTCAACCTCGAGGTAGGAGCAGGTTTCTGGGGCGGTAAGCGTCTCCAGCATTCGGTTTACGACTCGCCTGCCACAAAGAACCTGATCGAGACCAAGAACAAAGGCTTCATCGCTGCCGATGAGCTTACAGTAGCCCTAATGTATATCTTCTAAACCAACTACAATGAAAAACAGTACTAAGATTCTGATCCTGACCATCATCGCATTGGTTGCAGTTTCTTGCGCAACTCAGCAGAAGCTGAAGGATCTTCGCGAAGGAAACGTTGGCAATGTGCAGCTTACACTTGGAAACGAGGTGAGCAACCTTCCTGAAATGAAGGTTCAGCAGATTACAAGGGACACCCTGAAGATCAAGGATGAGGACGGATCTGAAATTATGATTATGAAGGCTATCAAGGACGAAGAGAGCGGCGAGATGGTCGCAGCAGACGTCCTCGAGGCAGCAACAGTAACAGCACGATTCAGAAACGTTGCAGAGCGCCAGGGTAAGGTAGACCTCTCTTTCCTCGTTACCGTTCCTAGACATATGATGGACAGCAAATGGCAGCTCCGCTTCTATCCTGATATGTACATCCTCGGCGACAGCACCAGATTGGACCCTGTGATCATCACCGGTGCACTTTACCGCAAGTCGCAGCTCAGAGGTTACCAGCAGTACGAGCGCTTCCTTTCGAAGATCATCTCTGACACAACCGTATTCGTAAACCTTGATGCCCTTGAGATCTTCCTCAAGAGAAACATCCCTGAGGTATACGCATTCAAGAGCGATAGTACATTCGTCAGCGACGAGCAGTTCTACTCAGTGTACGGCGTAAGCGAGCAGGATGCTGTGGACCACTACACCAACAAGTACGCCAAGAGGATGAACGACCGTCGCAAGGAGAGAAAGAACGCGATGTACAGAAAATATGTGAAGGCTCCTATCGTAACTGAAGGTCTTCGCCTCGATACCATCATCGTCAACCCTAACGGAGACTTCGTATACAACTACGTACAGACAATCAACACTCGTCCTAAGCTCCGTAAGGTGGACATCGTCCTTTCTGGAGACATCTACGAGCAGGATGTACGTCTATACGAGGTGCCAAGAGTAGAACCTCTTACATTCTACATCAGCTCGATTTCGGCTTTCACCGACAACACTGAGAGATATCTCACAAAGGTCATCGAGAGAAGAGCATCTGCGAACACCGAGTGCCGCATCGCATTCGAGCTCGGTAAGGCAGACATCAAGCTTGAGCTTGCAGACAACCTCCACGAAATCCAGAAGATCAAGACTACCCTTGCTTCACTCCTCAACAACGAGACATTCGACCTCGACTCTATCGTAGTCAGCGCGACTGCTTCTCCAGAGGGATCGGTTCAGACAAACCACAAGCTTTCACAGAGACGTTCAGAGTCAGTGTCAAGATACTTCGATTCATTTATGAAGGAGTATAAGGACTCTATCATCATCGAAGGCGGTGTATCAATGGATCTCGACGGTACATCAATGGAGTACACAACAAAGGTTCAGGACATCAAGTTCACTCCACGAAGCATTCCTGAGAACTGGGATGACCTCTATACTATGGTACAGTACAGTTCAGACCTTACTGAAGAAGGTATCGAGTCATTCAACAAGATTTTCGAGGAGCACAAGGATCTTGACAAGAGAGAGAGAACACTCGCGCAGCAGCCATACTATAAGTATATGAGAGACTCACTCTATCCACGACTCAGAACCGTGAAGTTCAACTTCTTCCTCCATAGAAAGGGAATGGTGAAGGATACAGTCCACACAACTGTGATCGACAGTACCTATATGCGTGGTGTTCAGGCCCTCAGAGATATGGACTACAAGACAGCCGTAACTCTCCTCGGACCTTACCGCGACTACAACGCTGCCGTTGCATTTATGGGAGTTGACAGAAATATGAACGCTCTCGACATCCTCGAGAAGGTTGAGAAGACAGGACCTGTAAACTACCTCCTCGCAGTCCTCTACTCACGTACAGGAGACCCTGTAAAGGCAGTAGAGTGCTATATGAGAGCTTGCAAGGAGGATCCTACTTACATCCACCGAGGCAACCTCGACCCAGAGATCTCTGTCCTCATCAAGACATATGGCTTGAACCAGCAGCCAGAGGACGATCTGGATCTATATTACTAATTGAATAAAATCCTCATTGAAAGATAAATGAAGAATTTTGTAGAAGAACTCAGATGGAGAGGAATGATTCAGGACATTATGCCTGGAACAGAAGAGAAACTGATGGAAGGGTCAACAGCCGCTTATGTCGGCATTGACCCGACCGCGGACTCTCTCCATATCGGACATATGGTGAGCATTATGATCCTGAAGCACTTCCAGAACTGCGGTCATAAGCCTATCGCCCTCGTAGGAGGAGCAACAGGAATGATCGGAGACCCTTCGATGAAGTCTCAGGAGCGTAATCTGCTCGACGAAGCGACTCTTAACCACAATGTAGCCTGCATCAAGGCTCAGCTCAGCAAGTTCCTTGACTTTGAATCTGACGTACAGAACAAGGCGGAGCTTGTAAACAACTACGACTGGATGAAGAACTTTTCGTTCCTCGACTTCACCCGCGACATCGGAAAGCACATCACTGTGAACTATATGATGGCGAAGGACTCTGTAAAGAAGAGACTTTCAGGTGAGGCAAGAGACGGAATGTCATTCACAGAGTTCACATACCAGCTCCTCCAGGGATACGACTTCCTCTATCTCTATGAGCATATGGGATGTACTCTCCAGATGGGTGGAGCAGACCAGTGGGGCAACATCACAACAGGTTCAGAGCTCATCCGCAGAATCCTCGGAAAGGAGGCTTTCGCACTTACCTGCCCTCTCATCACAAAGGCAGACGGAGGAAAGTTCGGTAAGACTGAGAAGGGCAACATCTGGCTCGATCCTGAGCGTACTTCACCATATCAGTTCTACCAGTTCTGGCTCAACGTATCGGACTCCGATGCAGAGAAGTACATCAAGATCTTCACAATGCTTACAAAGGACGAGATCGATGCAGCTATCGCTCAGCACAGTGAGGCTCCAGAGCGCAGAGAGCTCCAGAAGCTCCTCGCAAAGGAAGTGACCACAATGGTACACGGTGCAGCAGAGTACGAGAACGCTGTGGCAGCATCACAGATGCTTTTCGGTAACGCTACAAAAGAGGCATTGATGAACCTTGACGAGAAGACATTCCTTGCAGTATTCGACGGAGTGCCTACATTCGAGGTAGAGAAAGAGAAGTTCCCTGTTGGAATCATCGACCTCCTCGCTGCAGAGTCAGGCGTATTCCCTTCAAAGGGTGAGTGCCGCAAGATGATCCAGGCAAACGGCGTCAGCATCAACAAGGAGAAGGTGAACGACGTGAATGCACAGATCGGTTCAGAGTCATTCATCAACGGCAAATATATTCTGGCACAGAAGGGCAAGAAGAATTATTTTATCATCAAAGTGAAATAATTTCAATGGAAAAGAATATTGAAAGTACAAGACAGCTGAAGGTCGCAAAGGAAATTCAGAAGGTGATGGCGGAGATCATCCGCAGCAAGGGTATGGCAGCCTTTGGTGGCGCGCTCGTATCTGTAAGCGGCGTGAAGATCAGCCCAGACCTTTCTGTTGCGAAGGTATATGTCAGCGTCTTCCCTTCTGACAAGGCCGAGGCAGTGATGTCCGCTTTGGAGGAGAATGCAAAGGCACTGCGTGGCGAGCTTGGAAGCAAGGTCGCAAAGCAGTTGCGCATTGTTCCTGAGATTGTGTTCTATCTCGACAGTTCTCTTGATTATGTAGAACATATCGAAGAACTTTTGAAGAAATAGGACAGTGAAACTGGCACCGTTCATAGCAGGAAGATACCTTTTCGCTAAGAAATCACACAATGTAATCAACATCATTTCGGCGATAAGTGCTATCGGTATGGCTATCGGTACAGCAGCGCTTATAATAATACTATCTGTATATAACGGGTTCGACTCGCTCATACGTTCTATGTTGAGCAATGTCGAACCCGATCTTATGATTACCCCTGTACAGGGTAAGGTCTTCGTTCCTGAAGGAGAAGTATACGACTGGATCTATGACCAGCCTTCGGTAAAAAATATGTCCTGCGTGCTTGAGGAGGAGGTATTCATCAGTTACGACGGACGCCAAGGCCTTGCAAAGGCGAAGGGCGTCGACTGGATCTATGAGGAGGAATCCCCTCTCAGAAATCATCTTAAGGAAGGTGAATTCAAACTTCACAGAGGCGACATACCTATGGCAAGTGTCGGCTCAGGTCTCGCATACGAGATGGGCATCAGTCCACGCTTTCTTTCAGGTATCGAAATCTACTTTCCGTCACGTACACGCAAGATCTCGACTACCAATCCTGCATCCTCAATAGAATATATAAAGGTCTGGCCGTCAAGCATCTTCACAGTCAGCAGCGACATCGACAAGGAACTGATGGTACTGCCGATCGAAGAGATGAGAGAACTTCTGGAATATGACGACGAGGTCTCTGCTGTAGAGCTGCGACTGATGGACGGGACGGACAGCAAGGAGCTGCGGAGGCTTCAGACCGAGATCTCAAAACGACTTGGAAACGGATTCAAGGTAAAGGACCGCTTTCAGCAGAACGAGTCACTGTACAAGATGATGAAATATGAAAAGGCTGCAATATATATGATCCTCATATTCGTCATCATCATCATCGCATTCAACATCTTCGGCAGCCTTTCTATGCTTATCATAGACAAAAAGGATGACATCCGCACACTGAGGAGCCTCGGCGCAGAAGAAAGACTCATACGCCGTATATTTGTGCTGGAGGGATGGATGATATCCCTATCCGGACTGTGCGCAGGCCTTGTATTCGGAACAGCATTCTCACTTATACAGCAGCACTTCGGACTAATAAAAATGCCCGGACATTTTGTTGTCCAGGCATATCCGGTAATTCTGTCTTTCACCGACATCCTGCTTACTGCTGCAGGTGTCGCAGTGATCGGCTATCTCATAGCACTTCTTCCTGTCAGAAGATTTACAGTTCAGGATCAGGATTGATCACGTCATTCTTGGGAATCATTCTCACCTCTACATTCTGGGCGAAATATTTCCCCTTGAAATTGCCGTACTCTTCACCCGGTATCTTGAGGTTCATTTCCACATAGACAGTCTGCTTCTGGAATTCTCCACCATTATCCTGGCCATCCTTGTCCGTGAAAGTAAGCTTTGCAGCAGACATCGGTACCGAACGTCCGTTGAAAGTGAAGTTTCCGTTAAGATTGGTCTTGACATTATCTGAAGTACCAGCAGACACCTCAATTCCCTGAATAGGGTTTCCTTCCTGATCCATCACGGTACCGTGAACCTCGAAAAGGATATACGGCTCGCCTATAGGCTCAGCCGCACTGCAGGAAAGGAGCAGTGAGGCAGTGGCTATGAGCGCCGGTAACAATATTCTTCTTCGCATACACATCATATTCAAATTCCACGTTCAATATGCAGATCCGGACGGATCCGCTGCATTAATGGCTGTGTCCGTGATGATTGTGGGCCGGCTTGCCGTGATCGTGACCGCAGCCGCACTCTGCCTTTCCAGATACAGGGTAACCGAGTTTCTCGATGGCAGCCTTGAGAGTCTCCTCAGATGTCTTGGCAGCGTCATATTTCAACGCTACTGTCTGCTCTTCGAGAGAAACCTTGAGGTCCTTTACGCCTTTCTCGAAAGAGATGTTCTCCTTTACCTTGTTTACACAATTCTCGCAGTGGAGATGAACGATGAAAGTCACTTCCTTGATCTCTGCCTTCTTCTTAGGTCCTGCGAATGCTGTTGCTGAAAACGCAAGCATCGCTGAGAGGATGATGATGATTGTCTTTTTCATAATTATTATATTTTTAAGCTTTTTTCCAAAGTGTAAAACGGAATCCTACGTGTGCCTTGAATCCCATAAGCGGGCCCCAGATGCAGCTTGCGTCAAAGCTCGCAAGACGAGGATTGTCAGCTCCGATGATAGGGTTCTTCTGAGTGAAGTTTGTCAGGTTCTCAGCACCCATATAGACATCCCATCCCTTGAAGCGACGTGTAACCTGTGCATAAAGCATAGGATAAACCGGAGTGCGTCCGTTCTTGTATAGAGGCGTTCCGTCCTCATTGACGAAATCCTCCATAAACTCGTAGACCTTGCAAGAGCCGTTGAGTGAAGCTGTAAAGTCGAAGATCCATCTGTTGAGGTTTGTTGCATACTGGAGGTTCAAGACTCCCTTGAAGCGGCTTGTCATAGGCTTCTCAACTGGAGCCTCGCTGCCCTTGAACTGCTGCATTGCATTTGTATAGCGGAATGTTGCAGTGATGTTGAAACGCTCCACAGGATCTACAGAGAAGTCAAGCTGATAATTGTCAGTGAAGGACTGTCCGCCTCCGAGAGCATAGAAGTCGATCTGGTTCTGGTCATAATCCACAATCATCTGCTCAGAGAACTGAGTCCTGAAGTAATCGAGGCTGACATATGTGTTCGATGATGCTCCGAAAGGAAGATAATATGTGATGTTACCTCCGAATGTCCACGCATCCTCGAGGATGTGGTCATTGTATGCTCCTACAAACTGCTTTCCAGTCGAGAACACTCCGATATTGTCTACAAGAGGAGTAGAATATCTCAATCCGCGGCCTCCGTTGGCTCTGATCACGATTTCGTCAACCGGGAGATACTTCAACGTAACACGTGGAGACACCTTGAAGCCCTGGCCGTAGAACCAGTCACCGCGAAGTCCTGCGATTGCAGAGAACTTTTCTCCTGCGTTATAAGTGTACTCTCCGAAGACACCGGCATTGGCAAGAGGTGTCACTCCAACTTTCACAGTAGTGCTGGGACCTGCAGCCCACACTTCCCTTCTGAAATCCTCATCGTATCTGTCGAATGTACCGTTGAGTCCCAAAGTGAAACGATGGGAATCATTCACAACATTCTGATAGAGGAGGTTCGCAAACGCAGAATGCTGTCCGGCGAGATATTTTGTCGCACCGAAATACGAATCCATATCCTGGTAGCTGTAGTCTGTCACCAGCGCAATGTTCTGCGAGTTGTCCTCATTCAACGGCACACCAATCTTGAGATATCCGTTGAGCGAACGGTTGAGGATATCCGATCCCCAAGGCTGTTTCCTTGCCTCCAATGTCAAAGGATTCGGATTATAGGTATCCTTATCATACAGGATCTGCTTGCCAAGTTCATCGGTAAACATCTGTCCTCCCTTGCGGGTATCCTGGATTGCTCTCACACCGAATCTCACCTGCACTCCGTTGTCAGCCTGATAGAGCCAACGGTTTGCAAGGTTGAACTGAAGCATATTAGGCTCATCAAGGAAGGTGTCATTGTTCATATCGTGGGCGATGATGTTGCCTGACACGTGACCAAGGATGACAGTACTCCATTTGTAGTTGAGCTGGAGAGAAGAAGCGATATTGAAATCCATCTTTGTATCGCTCATCACTGCCGCATTGAGGAAAAGAGGCTTTTCGTCTGTAGGCTTGCGGTGCTCCATATTGATCTGGCCAGTCATACACTCTACTCCGTTGATTACGGAAGACGAACCCTTTGCGATCTGGATGCTCTCAAGCCACTGGCCAGGAACATATGAAAGACCGAAAGGTGCAGAAAGACCTCTCATCACGGGACGGGTCTCGTCAAGCATCTGTGTGTATACTCCGGAAAGACCGAGGAGGCGGATCTGACGGGCGCCTGTAACGGCGTCAGAGTAGCCGACAGTCACACTTGCAGAGTTCTCGAAGCTCTCTGCAAGGTTGCAGCAGGCCATCTTGCAGAGTCCTGCAGCAGAGATGACCTCTGTACGGATTTCCTTTCCCTTTGACAGATAGTTTCCTGCCTGGCGGGAGGTGAAGACTGCAGCGTCAAGGCTGTCAGCACGTTCTCCGTAAAGGTCTGTAGTGTCGATTGCGTGACCGTGATTATCCACCACCTGAGCGTCAAGGCCAGGCAATGACACGATCACTGATGTCAGTAATGATAATATGTATTTTTTCATTGAATTTTGGTTTCTGATTTATACTGGAATGACAACAGATGACCTACGACAGTCATAGGTCCACATCATTCTGATCAGATACGCCAGATATTCAGAAGTGCTTGAGCATCAGGCACGATGCGCCCGGAATCGGGTTCTATGTATTTGAATGTGCCGATATCGACAGACTTATTGGACGGAACAGCCTCACAATGTTCTGCAACGACATATGCCGAAGCGATGCTGAGCTTCGCCATATTGTGCTCGCCGTCCTGACCGGCACCTGTTATTTCAAGAATCCTGAAATCATTTGTACAGCACTTGTTCTTGTCTGTCTTGAATGCCTCGGCAGTGCAGTCTTCCGACTCGCTGTGGGCAGAACAGCAGGAGTGTCTGTGGGAGCCTCCGCAGCAGCTTCCGTGCGAATTGCAGGAGTGCTCTGGATGGATGTCGTCACAAGTGATTCCCGATACGATAAGAGATACGAAACTGTCGCCTGTAGTGACACAGGAATGCACATCGAAACCTATGATACTCAATGAGTACCATACAGCCAGCAATGCGGACATATATTTGACGAGTTTGCTCTTCATACCAACTTGCAAAGATATAAAATTGTAAAGAGAATCCAAATTTGTAATGTTTTTGTAGTATATTTGCTACAACATACGTCTAATGAAATAAAACAGCAAAACATCTATATTATGAAAGATTTTGTAAAAATGACCCTTGCCGTCGTGGCAGGTCTTCTGGTTTTCGCCATCGTAGGATTCTTCCTGATGTTTGGCACAATAGGAGCCATTGCAGCAGCAGGTGACGCAAAGCCAGTTATGCCTTCCGAGGCAGTATTGAAAATCGACCTTTCCGCTATTGCACTTGCAGAGCAGACAGCAGAAGCAGATCCTATCGCGATGCTTCAGGGAAAGGGTTCAGTGGCTCCTGTAGGCATCTACAGCGCAATCACAGCAGTTAACAGAGCCGCACAGGATCCGGCAATCAAATACATCTATATGAGACCTGACGGAGTGACCGGAGGTTTTGCACAGGTGGAAGAATTCAGAAAGGCGCTTGTGAGATTCCGCGAGAGCGGAAAGGCAATCGTTTCATACATCGAGAGCCCAAGCAACGCCAGCTACTACCTCGCTTCGGCATCCGACAAGATCTATATGACTGTGCACGAAGGTGGAATGAATATGTTCACCGGCATCTCGACTCAGCTCATTTTCCTCAAGGATGCTCTCGACAGACTCGGAATCAATGTACAGCTCATCCGTCACGGAAAGTACAAATCAGCAGGTGAAATGTACATCAGAAACTCCTCCAGCAAGGAGAATATGGAGCAGAACGTGTCTATGATCACATCGATGTGGGACAGCTGGGCAACAGACATCGCCGAATCAAGAGGAATCAGCAAGGAGGAGCTCAACCATATGCTCAACAACCTCGAGCTGAACTTCCCTAGCGACTTTCTTGAGAAGGGTATGGTGGACGGTCTCCTCACAAGAGAGGAACTCCAACAGAAACTTGCAGACCTATATGTTACAGACAGTTACAAGAATGTAAAGGGCATTTCGCTCACTGACTACGCCAAGCTTAATCCTGTAAACCTCAAGCCCACCAACAAGGTTGCAGTGATCTACGCAGAGGGCAACATCGTTGACGGAAGCGACAAGGAGCAGGTGGCAGGTGACAGATTTGCACAGGTCATCGCAGACATAAGAAATGACAAGGACGTGAAGGCAGTGGTACTTCGAGTCAACTCACCTGGCGGAAGCGTACTCGCATCCGAGAAGATCAAGGCTGAGCTCGACCTCCTCAGAAAGAACGTGCCTGTGATCGCATCATACGGTAACTACGCCGCATCCGGCGGATATTGGATTTCTGCAAACTCAGACTATATCTTTGCTAACGCTACTACTCTTACAGGTTCAATCGGAGTGTTCAGTATGATTCCTGACTTCGGAGGTGCCGTGAAGAGCAAGCTTCACGTGAACATCACTCCGGTGAACTCTAACAAGCACGCAGATATGCTCGGTATGATGAGAGCGCTCGATTCACAGGAAACTGCATTTATGCAGGCTTCTGTCGAGAGAATCTACAGCAAGTTCACATCAATCGTAGCCGAGGGCAGAGATATGACTGTAGAGGATGTTGACAACATTGCTCAGGGACGCGTATGGACGGGTGCAGAGGCGCTTGAGATCGGACTCGTTGACCAGATCGGCACAATCGAGGATGCGATCGAATATGCTGCTCTTTGCATCGACGGCGTTGAAAGCGTCAATGACGTTCAGGTTGTAGGCTATCCTAAGCCGCTCACAACCATTGAGGCGATTATGGAATCAATCGTCGGCAAGGGAGAGTCGGTATTCGCAGGAACACCTCTCGAGAATGTAGAAAAGGCATTCATCGGCTGGACCGAAGCAGAAAGCGGAAAGGCTTATGCACGTTTACCTTACGAAATCATCATCAGATAATGTACAGATTTGAAATATGCGCCAATTCTGTGGCAAGCTGCATAGCTGCACAGGAAGGCGGAGCGAACAGGGTGGAGCTTTGCGCCGGTATTCCGGAGGGAGGCACCACCCCTTCTTATGGTATGATCCGAAATGCACGCAAGAGCATCAGCATCGCTCTCAACGTGATTATCAGACCTCGCGGAGGTGACTTTCTCTATTCCGAGTCAGAGATTGAGGAAATGCTATACGACATCAAGGTTGCCAAGGAACTTGGAGCCGACGGCCTTGTATTCGGCTGTCTTCTCCCTGACGGAACAGTGGACAAAGCGAATATGGCGAGACTTATGGAAGCGGCAGGAGACACTCCTGTGACCTTCCACAGAGCCTTCGACCATAGCTCAGATCCAATGCAGGCACTTGAGGACATCATCGAGCTGGGATGTGCACGCATCCTTACATCCGGCTGCAGGCCCACTGCACTCGAAGGTGCAGAACTGCTTGCAAAACTGGTGGAAAAGGCCGGCGACAGAATCATCATTATGCCAGGCTGCGGCGTAAAGGAGAGCAACATAGCTGAAATTGCAAGGCTCTCCGGCGCACGAGAATTTCATTTCTCAGCCAGAGAGCCTGTAGAAAGCGGTATGGTCTTCCGCAACCCTGAGGTCGCTATGGGAAGTGAAGACGACCCATACGGAACAGTTCAGACAACTGCCCGTAGGGTCGCTGCAACTATAGAGCCTTTGAAGTCTTGACGAGACTTTCGCCCAATCCGATACTATAACCCTGAGAGAAGAACACCACACGGTTGAATGTATCCGCCATAACGATGAGCGGCAGACGTCCACCCTTCTTGAGTTTCATCTCAGTTGCAATCATATCTCTCATCTGTCCGTCGATGTCGATTCCGAAATGTACGGTAGATGGGAGATTGAAGTCTTGAGCCCTGAACTTTCTGTAGTCGTCCTCTGTTGCGAAGACAACAAGGATAGGTCTACCCCACTCCTCGAGTTCAGACTTCACTACAGAGATATCCATAAACGCGTGATTAGTCGGCTCTGTACCGTAGTCAACGAGGGCAACTGCGAAATATCCGCGACCAGTTGTCTCAAGGACAGATTTCTCGACTCGACCTTCGGCCTCGCTCGAAATGACACTAGAGACAGCCATATACTTCATCTCTGAATCGAAGCTTCCGATCACACGGATCTGGTCTGCGATATCGCGCATAACGAGCTCCTTGACTGTAGTCTTGCCCTCCTCGACTGTGAAGTATTCCACATCAGCGAATACGTTTCCGCCTGACATTCTTGAACCGCTCACGAGCATATAGTAGCCGCAGTCCATCTCTGCAGGCTTACGGAAGAGTTCTGCCCACGTTCCCTTATAGTTCTGAAGCTGGAACTCGCCGTTGACATATTTCGAGATTGTGAAATGTGTCTGATACTTAGGATCGTCAAGAAGAGGAATCTGCTTGTACTTCAACTTGAGTTTACCCTTAGGAGCTACAATCTGCTCGACTGCATCAAAGTCAACATCGTATACAAGTCCGTCTGTACCCATATACTTCACGACTCTTGTAACAGGATCCATCCAGGCTGCCACATTGAAGCTGCGGCACACAGCCACGAAGAAGATCTCACGTGAACCCTTGTCTGCAAGTCTGGTCTCCCATACTCTCTTAGGGTCAAGCTGTACATAGCGAAGACTTATCTTGTCGTGCATTGAAAGATTGTCCTTGCACCACTTCACGAAGAGAGCGGTATTGTTCACTACAGTATCGGCAAGAGACTGAGGGATATTTGTCTTGAAATATTCACGGTAAGTTCTGAGAAGCTCTGTATCCACTCTTGGGCAAGCCACGTGGTCGAGCGAGCACTCACCTTCCTCACCATAATAGAGATGGTCGTCAAGAACAGACTTAGGTGTATCACGAAGGTCCTTTTCCGCGAGAGTCTCGAGAAGCTGATATGCAGCCTCAAGTCTTCCCCTTGCCTCAGCCTCGCAAAGGAAGTCAGTGATTTCCTTATGGTTACCTCTTGATGCTACGAGGATGTCAGCAATGCGCTGGTCCTGGTCAGGGCTACACTTGGTCTTGATATTTTCAGCATACTCCAAACCAGTCTGAGCAGTATAGAATGTAGCCACATATGCATTACGGAGAGAATCCTCATACTCCATTCGGCGGGTATTCTCTGCTCTCTGCTCATCAGTCACATCAGGAAGCTGCGCATTCTCAACAGGAGGCACGACCTCCATTTCGATGTGCTCGATGTCAGAACCCTTCTCATATTCAAGAGCAATAGTAACATCCTTCTCCTGTCCGTATGTAACCTTCTTGAAGCCGAAGCGTCCGTCCTTCGACACGTGAATCATCATATCTCCGAGACCGGCAGTAAGCGAAGTCTTGCCTTCTGAATCTGTCAGCTTGTAAGCCACGCTGTTGAACTCAGAGTAGTTGTAGATCTTGAATGTCACTCTAGCACCCTCCACAGGCTGACCGTCATTGTCCACAACTGTGATCTCCACAGCAGCCGACTCCGGTGCATAGTGCTCGATCACATTGATTTCAGTGTAGAGATATGTCTCTCTTACGATTTCCTCAGGACCGTTGTATCTTCCGAACACGTTGGTATGCATAAGCATTCCACGGCTTGCAGGCGCATTGAACCAGCCAAGATTGAGCACAGGCTCCGGCTCGCAGGCTCCGAGGAAATACCAGTTTCCGTCGACCCAAGCCTCAACCCAAGCGTGATTGCTGTCTGTATGAGCCCATCTTGGAGTATACACCTGACGTGCAGGGATGCCTACCGAACGAAGAGCGGCAACGAGGAGAGTCGACTCCTCACCACAACGTCCGTATGCTGTCTTGACAGTGGCAAGCGGCGAACTTGTACGGCGGTCAGAAGGCATATACACAGCCTTCTCGTGACACCAGTGGTTCACTTCGAGGACAGCGTCCTTCATAGACATATTCTTGATTCTTGGCGCGAGTTCAGCATAGAACACATAGCGCGCAGAATCAAGGTTCTCGTTGTTCACACGCACAGGAAGCACGAAGTGGCGCATCTCGCGTTCAGGTACAGACTTGCCCCAAGGCATCTCCTTGAGCGCCTTGCGCATCATACGGTAATGGTCGAGGTAATATGACGGTTCCTTGTTGACGATATCGCCAAGAGGCATATATGCATAAAGGAACTCAAGCGCCTCCTTCTCCTCATTGCTTATTGCCATAGACTCGAAGTCCACTCCGGCTGCATCAAGGATTTCAGTTCTTGAGGCGAGGTCTTCTGCAACCGCGCTGCGGAAAGACTCATCTGAAATGAAATGTGAATTACATCCTGTAAGGAGAAGCAATCCCGACAGGATCAGATACGACAAATGTCTCATAGTATGGTTATTCTGATTATTGTTTCTGTGTTAGGGTTTACCTTATAGCGGTCGTCGATCCTGACTCCAGCGACGCCGGCAATATGTTGCTGTTCTGCAAGATCACCAGTGCAATCTACAATCATCACGGCAGCATCCTTTGCATTGTGTCCATATTTGAGGTCGGTGAAAAGGTCGCTAACCTTCTTCTTACCCTTCATTCCTAAAGGTATAAGCCAGTCTCCTGCACGCCACTTTCTGAAGACAAACGGGAACTTAAGCTTTGCAGCATCCAGGATCAATGTGCCTTCAGGCTGTCTGAGCGGCATATCCGAAGTCCAAGGAAGGACATCAACGCTTATGCGGGAGCCGCTGACGTGGTATGTTCCGGGAGCAGGTACCTGGGAAAAGATTTCTCCACTCGCTACGCTTGGTCGAAATGACAAAGATGCGCCCCCCTTCTTATCAAGAACCAGCTCTTTACGCTCTGTCAAAAGCACATAGTCCTCTGACTCAAAGCGCTTGCCTGAAATGGTGCGGTCCGACATCAGGAGGGACTCCAGAGACTCAAGTGTGGAACTGTTGAAGCCGTATGGTTCCAATATATAATATAATAGGTATCGCCACTGCGGGATGGAGAGCAAGGACTCTGTGGAGATGGTCAGTGGGAGTGCAGATTGCCACGTCGCTTCGCTCCTCGCAATGACGTGGGAGGATTCGCTCCTCGCAATGACGTGGGAGGATTCGCTCCTCGCAATGACGTGAGACGTTTCTGCACTCGCAATGACGTTGGAGGATTCGCCCGTTGCAATGACGTGAGGAAGCTGGGAGCGGCACCAGTCTTCCACAATGTCGGAAGCATCCTTGAAGTATGTCATCTCACGGTTCAGGGTGCGGACATACGAAGGGTTCATCTTCTCGAAGAGAGGGAACACTTCGTGGCGCACACTGTTGCGTCTGTATTCTACGGATGCGTTGGTCTTATCCTCACGATATGGAACTTTCTGTGTGAAGACATAGCCTTCGATCTGCTTTCTGGTGAATGTGAGAAGAGGACGAAGGAGAGCAGGAGATTGCCACGTCACTGACGTTCCTCGCAATGACGTATTGTCAGCACACGGTAAACTGGAGATCGGTTTCATTCCGGAGAGACCTTTCAGGCCAGATCCGCGGACCATATTCAGCACCATCGTCTCCGCATTGTCATCAGAGTGATGGGCAGTCACCACTGCTGCATATCCGAATTCTTCACACAACTGGCCGAACCATCTGTAGCGGAGATCACGTGCAGCCATCTCTATGCTTACTCCATTCTCGGAGGCATACCGGACAGTATCGAACGACACCTTGTGCAGTCTTACACCTTTCGTCTCCGCCCATCCGGCAACAAGAGCCTCGTCACCGTCGCTGTCCTCGCCACGGAGGTTGAAGTTGCAGTGGGCCATCGCGCAGCTTTCGGGACCGAATGCGCGCAGCCACATATCCGCTAGGCACATAGAGTCTATGCCACCGCTGACAGCCAGCAGAAACAGATTTCTCGACTCGCTTCGCTCGCTCGAAATGACAGTGGAAGACTGGTAAATGAAAGATGAGGCTGACCGTGAATCATCGATCAGCCCCTTCATTTCTTCTACTATATGCCTGAAGCGGTTAAGCATTATTTCTTGCTTGCAATAGTGTATGTGAATCCGAATGCAATAGACTCCTTGAACTGTACTCTTGCCTTTCCGTCAGGGAACTGCTCGAGATCCTTGTCAGCCTTGATCAGGATTGTGTCATCGTAGATCAGGTTGGTTGTCATAGTAAGCGAGAAGTACTTTGCAAGCTTCCAGTCGAAACGGTTGTCCCAGTTGATACGTGGACAGTGGTTGATGTCAAGATAGTTGGCGAAGAGGACAACCTGAGTGCTGTATGCGAAGTTGTCGTTTACGTTCACCTTAGCGTCCATCTTGAGCTGGGCACCGAATCCGAAGCGTACACTTGAGTACTGTGAGCCGTCCTCAGGAAGGTTCTCTGTAACACCCTCATACTGCTTCTTCAGCGGCATACTGTAGTTTGCTCTCAAAGTAGGGTCGTTCACGATAACCAAGTCACCTGTGAGAGGTGCGAAGTTCAATGAGAACCACTTGTTCGGAACGAAGTCGATACCGAGCGCGAGATTAGTGTACGCTGGAGCGAGGAAGCCTGACTTGAGTGCACGTGCATCACGCCATACGTCTCTGAGATCAGAACCCTTGAGGTCGTTTCCGTTCTCGTCAGTCACCGAAGCAGGAGTCTTGTAGTCGTAGCCCGAAGTGAACTGAGACTTGAAGTCATAGTTTGCAGAGAAGTAAAGGTATCTTGTCGAAGGTGCCTTGTATCCCCACTTGCTCTCAAGGTAGATACGGTCCATATTCTTCTGGAGGATAGGCTTTGAAGATGCCCAAAGGAAGCCGTAATCGAGCTGGAGACGGTTGTTCCAGAACATATCACCCTTCTTCCAGTTTGCGTTGCCGTCTACATATGCGGCGAGAGAAACTGTGTTGTCACCACCGGCTGCCCAGTTTGTAAGGCTTGTCTGGCCGAGAGTAACGTTTGTCTTGAGTGAGTTTGTCCAATAGTTTGGCTTCTCCACCTTTGCCTCAGCAGCCGGAGCCGCATCCATTGCCTTTGCCGCATCTGCTGCAGCCTGCTGCGCGTCCTGCGCATAAGCGCCCATAGTAAGGAGCGCTGCTGATATTGCGATAAATACTTTTTTCATAATTAGTAAGAAATTGCGAAAAGAACTCTCTGGCTTGAAGGCTTGCCTGTGTAGATACACTTGCCTTCCTCTACGCACACAGCGCTGTCGACAGGGATACAACGGATTGTAGCCTTTGTCTCCTCCTTGATCTTCTCCTCAGTCTCAGGAGTACCGTCCCAATGGCAGAGGAGGAAGCCACCCTTGGTGATCTCTTCCTTGAACTCCTCCCAAGTGTCAACCTTGCGGATGCTGTCGTCACGGAACTTGAGAGCCTTTGCGTAGATGTTTGCCTGAATGTCATCAAGAAGAGCTGCGATCACGTCAGCAACACCCTCCTGAGAGTGCGATGCCTTCTCGCAAGTGTCACGGCGAGCAAGCTCCACTGTGCCGTTCTCAAGGTCGCGTGCGCCCATTGCAAGACGTACAGGAACACCCTTGAGCTCCCACTCTGCGAACTTGAAACCCGGACGGAGTGTGTCACGGTTGTCGATCTTCACGCTGATGCCCTTGGCCTCGAGCTCCTTCTTGAAAGCGTACATCTTGTCAAGGATTGCGTTGTTTACAGCCTCATCCTTGCCTGTGATAGGAACCATCACGACCTGGATTGGAGCGAGCTTTGGAGGAAGAACAAGTCCGTTGTCATCTCCGTGAGCCATAATGAGAGCACCCATAAGACGTGTAGAAACACCCCAAGAAGTTGCCCATACAAGCTCCTGCTGACCTTCCTTGTTCGTGAATGTCACATCAAATGCCTTTGCAAAGTTCTGTCCGAGGAAGTGTGATGTACCTGCCTGAAGAGCCTTGCCGTCCTGCATAAGAGCCTCGATTGTCATTGTATCGAGGGCACCTGCGAAACGCTCGTTAGGGCTCTTGTGACCTACCACTACAGGAACACCCATATAGTTACGTGCGAAGTCAGCGTATACATTCACCATCTTCATTGTCTCTTCCTCAGCCTCCTGACGTGTAGCGTGTGCTGTGTGGCCCTCCTGCCAGAGGAACTCCGCAGTACGGAGGAAAAGACGGGTACGCATCTCCCAGCGCACAACGTTTGCCCACTGGTTGCAGAGGATCGGAAGATCTCTCCACGATGTGATCCAGTTCTTGTATGTATTCCAGATGATAGTCTCAGAAGTCGGTCTTACGATAAGCTCTTCTTCAAGCTTTGCTGAAGGATCAACAACAACTCCCTTTCCGTCAGGAGAAGCCATAAGTCTGTGATGTGTCACCACAGCGCACTCCTTCGCGAATCCCTCAACGTGCTCCGCCTCACGGCTGAGGAACGACTTAGGGATGAAAAGAGGGAAATATGCATTCTGATGTCCTGTCTCCTTGAACATCTTGTCGAGTACATCCTGCATCTTCTCCCAGATTGCATAACCGTATGGTTTGATCACCATACAGCCTCTGACTGCCGAACGCTCTGCCAGATCTGCCTTTACTACGAGGTTGTCATACCACTGCGAGTAGTTGTCAGACCTCTTGGTTACTTCTTTTGCCATTGTATTTTTGCTTTTTATTGTTTTTATCTCTATAATTGTATCTGAATGCACCATTGTGTCCGGCCGCAAAAAGGCGGTATAATTATTGCATTGCGATACAGGTTGCGAAGATACGAAATTATTACAAATAAATAAGGAGAATGACTATGAAAAAGAGTTCTGTGCTGATGATTGCAGCAGCCCTGATGCTTGCGTCGTGCGGAACCATAGCACAATACGCTTCGTCAGACAGCGGGCACAGGTTCCAGGACGGAATCTACGGCAGCGCGCCCGACTTCGTCACCAAGGAGGAGAAGACTGCCGCCAAGGCAGAGACCGAGGCCCTCGTCGAGAAGACCAAGGCTTCTCAGATATACCTTTTCGGCGAGAAGAAAGACACCGTTATGATACCGGAAAGTATGTCGGCCAGCATCAGATATGACAAGACTCTCGGAAGCACGGTAGTCACTGTCGGCGAGAACCCTTACGACTGGCAGAACTACGTCAACCCTTGGGCATATTACACCCCATACAGCATCGGAAGCAGCTGGTACTGGAGCCGTCACTACGACCCTTGGTACTGGAACGCCTGGGCATATACCCCACACAGATACTACGGCTGGTACGATCCGTTCTACTACGGAGGATGGTATGACCCTTGGTACTATGGATACGGCGGATATTACGGACACTACGGATATTATGGCTATGCCGGCTGGTACAGCCCTTGGTACGGATATATGAATCCTTACTACTGCGGATGGTACGGAGGCTGGGATCCATACTGGGGTCATCACCACCATCACATACAGGGAGCTCCGGTCAAGGATGAGGACCGCTGGCAGGGACCTCGCAGATACACCGGCTCTGAAAGAGTATTCGCAAGCAGGGTATCCACACGCAGCGGCGGTGGCGGAAGCAGCCGCACGAGCCGCGGCACCGTGGCGCAGAGCGCAGGACGCCAGCTGACCTCAGCGTCAGCGTCCGGACGCACAAGCGTGAGCAGGACTTCTTCTGCTGCGCCTGCAAGGACATCGGTAAGCAGAGCCAGTTCTTCAGTACGCGAGCAGCAGACCTCGTCACCGTCAACCACAAAGTTGGTCAACGGAACCAAGCTGACCGACGGATCACGCAATGTGGTCAGACAGACTACAGCCACTGTGAGCGGCAAGACAGTGAACTATCGCAAGCCTACAGGAACAGTCGCAGGCAGCACAGTATCAGAGACGAGACCGGCGGGCAGCGTAAGTTCATACAGAGAGCAGTCAGGCTCAAGCAGTTACAGAGGATCCAGCACATCCGGCACCTCAACCTATAGAGGCAGTGCACCAGCCTCGACGACAAGATCATCGTCAAGTTACAGCGGAGGATTCAGCGGAGGCGGAAGCCGCAGCAGCGGCAGCTACAGCGGCGGAGCAAGCCGAAGCAGCGGATCGACAGGAAGTAGAAGATAACACAGGTACAAGATATGAAAAAGACAGCTTTAATCATTTTCCTGACATTGGCGGCAGTCATCGGACGCGCACAGTCCGCATACGACGCCTTTCTGTTCAGCGAAGACAATTATGAAGGGACAGCGAGATCAGTAGCGATGGGTAATGCCTTCACCGCGCTTGGCGGAGACCTCGGCGCTGTCGGAATCAACCCTGCCGCGACAGCGGTGGCAAAATATGCGCAGATTTCGTTCACACCTGCCCTTACAGTGTACTCCAACACCACTAAAGGAGTGTCGCCTTATGCAGACGGCACGCTTCCATACTTTGAAAGGGAATACAAGAACACCAAGGCAGCATTCGCTCTCCCTAATGTCGGAATGACATTCTACTGGAACACAAACAGAAAGACCGGCCTCAAGGGCGTATCGTTCGGTTTCGTCGCAAACCGTACAAACAGCTGGAATGAAAACCTATATGCTGCAGGAAGGAACTCCACCACAACCTTTATGGGATCGATGGCGGCAAATGCGACTGCGAACGGCTACAGAGGCAGCGAACTTAATCTGGACAGCGCATACGACTATTACAACTGGAAAGACGTTGTCGGATACCACAGCGGTATGATATCCACATTCGGAGGATACGATGACGAGTTCGTGGGAGCATCAGAAATCATCTACGACAGAAACGGATCCACAGAGATCGCGCTCGGAGGTCCTATCGATCAGGAATACGGACGCAGCGTGAGCGGAAGCAAGTACGAATACCTCTTCAACCTGGGCTTCAACGTCTCTGATTTCATTTACCTCGGCGTCAACCTGGGCTTCAGTTCTATGGACTACAGCTATTCAGAATACTTCAAGGAGACGGCTATCGACCCGGCAGACTTCGAGATCGGGCTCGACAACGGACAGACGATGTATTTCAGCCAGATGAAATATATGTATGACTACAGCGTCCAGACCAGCGGAGTATTCGGAAAGTTCGGAGTTATCATCACTCCTGGCTACGGTCTCAGGATCGGTGCAGCCATCCAGACCCCGACTTCTTCAACGATTACGGAAAGGTGGCAACATTCAGGAGAGACCCAGTTCACTGAAAGAAAGTATGACGCCTATGCCTCAAGCCCACAAGGCGAGGACAGATACTCGTTCCGCCAGCCTTACAAGGCAAACTTGGGTATCGCCTACACACTCGGCCAGCTTGGAGTGATCAGTGCAGACTACGAGTACTGCGACTACAGCACAATGAAGTTCAAGAGATCCGGCATCAACGACGGCAGAGAATACTTCAACGAGATCAACGCGGAGATCAAGGACATTTTCGGCGCATCGCACACTCTCAGAGCCGGAGTCGAGGTCAAGCCTTTCAGCGTAATGGCAGTAAGAGCAGGGTATAACCTCACGACATCACCTGAGATGTACTCGGCCTGGGGAGACAAGCTTCCTATGCTCTTCACACAGAATGCGTCATTCGGTTTGGGATACAATTCAAAGAGATCATTCTTCGCTGATGCAGCCTGCAGATACACCTTCGCGACAGATGAGTACTTTATGCCTTACGCAGACTACATCTTCGACGGAGACGAGATCGCAAGCCCGGCACCTGAAATTCTCAACAGGAAGAATGCCTGGAAGATATTCCTTACAATAGGATGGAGATTCTAAAGATTCTTGAGATATAGGATACTGTCCGGACCTTCATTGAAAAGCAGGTCCATAACGGACAGATCGGACTTGAAGCCGTATTTCTGGGCAAAGACCTGGAAATACGGCTTTTCCAGTCCCAGTCTGCGAAGGACATCATTGTCCCTCTTCGGATGTATCTTCTCTCTAAGATCCTCACAGTCAGTCTCCTTGATATAATCCTCAGTTAGCCTGAGGTCAACCTTGAGACCGATCTTTTCAATGAAGAATCGTAGAATTGCCATATTCAGATCGATAAGCCTTTCCGGCTGACTGTCAAGAATGGCAAAGAGTTCATCCTTGTAATAATCGAAATATGCAGACATACCGTAAGCCGAGACTATGGCTCTCTTGTGCTGGAGTACCCAAGGCTTCGAATAATCTATCCTGATGTCTGCGATCGGCTGTTTGTGTGTGCCTCCTTCGTGAAGAATCGGGAACGAAAGAGTCTGCACCCCGTCAGCCGCATAGAATCGGCAGCGGTTTCTGTAGGACTGCTTCTGAAAGTTCTCGCAGCCTTCGATATAAACGACTGACGGCGACAGCTCCAGAGAGCCGTCGTCGCCACGTTTTCTTGAAAGTCCAGCCATATCCTCTGCGATTGCCGCGAAATAGGATACCGGCGGGAAATATGCTGTCGTAAAGAGTTTTGCCACCTTAGTCGATGTTACCCTTTGTTTCCGAATTCAATCCTCTGATGATACCACGTTTCGAATTTCTGATGAAATTGATGATGGTATCCCTTTCCTCCGACTCAGGGAAGCCGAGCTCGATCTTTGCCAATGCGTCAGAGAAGTTTGTTCCGGCATTGTAGATGATGTCATACATATCCTTGATGCCTCTGATCTGGTCAGAAGTAAAGCCTCTTCTGCGAAGACCCACAATGTTCACACCTGCATAAGTGAGAGGATCACGTCCGCAGAGAACGTAAGGAGGCACGTCTTTGTTGATCTTGCAGCCTCCACCTACGAAAGCGTGCTTTCCGATCCTTGAGAACTGGTGAGCCACAGTGCTTCCTCCGATTGTCGCCCAATCATCCACATCTGTCTCTCCGGCGATGCCGACGTAGCTTACGAGGATGCAGTTGTTTCCTACTGTACAGTCGTGCGCCACGTGAGTGTATGACATAAGGAGAACGTTGTTTCCGATCTTTGTCACTCCCCTTCCGCTTGCCTTTGTACCGCGGTTGATGGTAGCGCACTCACGGATGTTCACGTTGTCGCCGATCTCGACATATGTAACCTCACCGTCGAACTTGAGATCCTGAGGCACAGCTCCGATCACTGCTCCAGGGAAGACACAGCAGTTCTTTCCCATCTTCACGTAATTGAAGATTGTAGCGTGCGGAAGGATCTTCGAACCGTCTCCGATCTCAACGTGCTCTTCAATATATGCGTAAGGTCCTACCTCTACATTTTCGCCAAGCTTGGCATTTGGATGTACTGTTGCCAGTGGATGTATGTTTGCCATAATTATGGTGGTTTATTTTTTCATTCTGACTTCTTTTGCCGCTGCGGTATTGATGCCGTGTCCGGCCTTCTCTGCAGTGACCTTTGCCTTCAGGAGGCCTCCGCAAAGCCTGAGGTCTCCGATAAGGTCAAGGAGTTTGTGTCTTGCGCACTCGTTCACGAAACGGAGCTGAAGATTGCTGAGATAGCCATCGTCCCTCACTTCGAGCACAGGTACATTGAAGATGGTGCTCATATTCTCGACCTGCTCCTTGGTGACAGGATGTTCAACGATCACGATCGCATTGTCCACATCACCTCCCTTTACCAGATTGTTCTTGAGGAGGAATTCAAGTTCGTGGAAGAAACAGAAAGTCCTGCAGACTCCGATTTCTTCAACATATGCCGTACCGGCATCCCAACGCGCTGTCTGCACGCCAAGAACCCTTGAATTGAAGTCGACCTTGATGTCGTATGAGAATTCCTCAGCAGGCTCGAGGCGAACGAAAGAGCCCTTTTCTTCGTTTCGGATCTCTACCGTCTCCTTGAGCTCGACATATCTTCTCGGAGCATCCTGCTCCTCGAAACCGTCCCCCCAGATAGCGTCGATATAAGGCTTCGCACTGCCGTCGAGAATCGGCACCTCCACATTGTCGATGTCGATCAAAGCATTGTCCACGCCCATACCGGTCAGTGCAGAAAGGATATGCTCTACAGTTGCAACTGAAGCAACGCCTTCAGATATTGTCGTGCTTCTTGCAGTGTTGGACACATTCTCAGCCAACGCCTTTACATACGCATCCTCACCTAAATCGATCCTTCTAAAAAGGATACCTGTATCCACGGGAGCCGGTCCGACGACCATCTTGGCCACCCTTCCGGTATGAAGTCCCTTCCCCTCAAACGTATAGCTGTTTCTTAATGTCTGCTGCAACTGCATTATCTTTACTTCCTTATAATTTTTAGATTAGCCCGCAAAGATAATGATTATTTTCCTATATTCCTATTTTCCAGCCCTTTTGAACACGGCATAGCTGCGCAGGAAATCCTTGAGCGGGAAGGCCGGAGAACCCATAAGCGTCTGTCCTTCTTCCTTCACCTTGCCCATAATTCCAGACTGTGCTCCGATGGTCGTATTGTCGGCGATGCTGATGTGTCCTGCGATGCCCACCTGACCTGCGATGATGCAGTGGCGTCCGATCTTTGCCGAGCCTGCGACACCAGTCTGAGCAGCCATAACAGTGTTCTCTCCCACTTCGACATTGTGGGCGATCTGGCAGAGATTGTCGATCTTGACACCTTTGCCGACCACTGTAGAGCCCATCTGGGACTTGTCGATGCAGACATTGGCTCCGATCTCCACATCATCTTCGATGACAACGTTGCCGGTATGTTCGATCTTCTTCCAGGTACCGTTCTCCTGAGGAGCAAAGCCGAAGCCGTCCGAACCGACAACAGCATTCGCGTGGATGATGACATTGTTTCCGATCACCATTCCCGGATAGATACGCACTCCCGGATAGATGATGCAGTGAGAGCCGATCTTCACGCCGTCACCCACATAGACGTTCTCGTAGATCTTTGTGTAATCCCCCACCTCGGCATTCTTTCCGACATATGCGAAATCACCCACATAGACCTTTTTGCCGAGTTTTGCGCTCCAACGCACCCTGCTGCGGCATCCACGATATCTCTTGTATGAACGCTTCTTTGCTGTGACATAGTCCAGAAGCGCAGCGACTGCAGAATATGCATCATCCACCCTCACCAATGTGGCCGAAACAGGCTCCTTCGGCTCGAAGGTCTTGTTGACGATGATCACATCCGCTTTGCAGGTGTAGACATACTGTTCGTATTTGGGATTTGCGAAGAAACAAATGGCGCCCGGCTTGCCGCTTTCGATGCGGGCGAATGTCTTTACGACGGCCTCTGGATTGCCGTCTACCGTACCGTTGAGGATATCTGCAATTTCCTTTGCTTTAAATTCCATCTTTTTGCAGGTTAAGTGCTTTGTATTTTGTTTATTCTGATTTTATTATTACATTTGCAGCGTGAGAATGACAGGGGGCGGATAGCCCCCTTATTTTATGCATTAACCCGTTGTAAAATGAACGTATCAGAGATTTTAGATGCCATCGGAAGCGAGATAGTTGCTCGTGGCTGCTTCCTTGTCGACATTTCTGTCAGCAAAGATAATGATATTGTACTGACTATTGAGTCGGAAAACGGAAAAATCGAACTCGACGACTGCGTTTCGCTCAGCAGATTCTTCGAAACCAAGTTCGACAGAGAGACAGAGGACTACTCTCTCACTGTTTCTTCAGCCGGCCTCGACCAGCCGTTCAAGGTATTCAAGCAGTACCAGAAGGCTGTAGGCACAAAAGTGGAAGTTGCGCTGAAGGGCGGCAAGAAGATGGTTGCCACACTTGTAGAGGCAGACGAAGAGAGCATCACGCTCAAGTACTCACAGAAAGAGGCGGTGGAAGGAAAGAAGAAGAAGGAGATCGTGGAGCACACCGACCGTTTCACTATGGACCAGGTAAACGCCGTGCGTCCTTTCATTGAATTTAATTAAACAAAAACATAAGAAATGGAAAAGATTGAACTTAAAGACGCTTTTGCTGAGTTCAAGAACCAGAAGAACATCGACAGACCTACAATGATGGGTGTGCTCGAGGATGTGTTCAGGACTCAGATCACAAAGACCTACGGATCTGCAGACAACTTTGACATCATCATCAACATCGACAAGGGAGACTGCGAGATCTACTGGAACAGGGAAGTTGTTGAAGAGGTAGAGGATCCTAACACTCAGATCGCTATGGACGACGAGACTCTCGACGACGACTACGAGATCGGAGAGACTTTCGCAAAGAAGATCGAGCTCAAGGATTTCGGACGCCGCGGTATCCTCAACATCCGCCAGAACCTCCAGGGAAGAATTATGGACATCGAGAAGGCAAACCTCTACAACAAGTACGTGGGCAAGATCGGCGAGATCTTCACCGGTGAGGTTTACCAGACTTGGGCTAAGGAGGCTCTCATCCTCGACGAGGACGGAAACGAGCTCAGACTCCCTAAGTCAGAGCAGATTCCTGGCGAGCACTTCAAGAAGAACGACACTGTACGCGCTATCATCAAGAGCGTGGAGATGAAGAACAACACAACTCCATACATCGTACTTTCAAGAACTACTCCAGAGTTCCTCGAGAAGCTCTTCGAGCAGGAGGTTCCTGAGATCTACGACGGCCTCATCACAATCAAGAAGGTAGTTCGCGTACCTGGCGAGCGTGCAAAGGTGGCTGTAGAGTCATACGATGAGAGAATCGATCCTATCGGAGCCTGCATCGGCGTGAAGGGTTCACGTATCATCGGCATCGTAAGAGAGCTCCGCAACGAGAACATCGACGTTCTCCAGTGGACAAACAACACTCAGCTCCTTATCCAGAGAGCACTCAACCCTGCAAAGATCTCTTCAATCGTACTCGGCGCAGAAGAGGAGAAGATCAAGGTATATATGCTTCCTGACGAGGTCAAGAAGGGTATCGGTAAGGGTGGATGCAACATCCGTCTTGCAGGTATGCTCGTAGGCAAGGAGATTGAAGTATGGAGAGAGCTTCCTAAGGAAGACAACAACGCAGAAGAGGAGGACGTACTCCTCAGCGAGTTCGATGACGTTATCGAGAACTGGATCATCGAGAAGCTTCAGAGCATCGGATGCGACACAGCGAAGAGCGTACTCGCATTCAGCCCTGCAGACATCGCCAAGAGGGCAGACCTCGAGGACGAGACCGTAGAGGAGATCTTCGATATCCTCCGCGCGGAATTTGAAGAAGAATAAAACTGATTAATGAAGGGGTAAAATATGGCAGAAATAAGATTAAGTAAACTTACAAAACAATTCAGCATCGGACTTCAGCGTCTCGTGGATTTCCTCAACGAGAAGGGAGCCAATGTGGAGATGAATCCGAACGCAAAGGTATCGGACGAGTATCTTCCGGCTATCGAAGCTAAGTTCGGTGAAGACCAGAAACTTAAAGCCGACTCTGAAAAGGTGACCATCAAGCTCAAGGAGATCATCGAGATGGGATCCAAGAAGAAGAGCACACCTGAGGAGGAGGAAGCACCTGTGAAGGAAGTTGTCATCAAGAGCAATGCGCTCAACGCAGAGGCTCCTGTGGCACAGCCTAAGGAGGTAGAGGTCGCACCTAAACCTGTGGAGAAGCCTGCAGCACCTGCAGAGCCTGCAAAGGAAGAGGGCGGTCTCAAGATCATCGACAAGATCGATCTTTCTAAATTCGACAAGAAGTCTGCTCCAGTTCAGGAGAAGACACCGGAGCCAGCTCCTGCACCAGCACCAGAGCCAGCACCGGCAGCAGAGCCAGCAGCTGCACCAGCACCGGTAGCACCAGCCGCCCCAACCCCAGCGGAAGAGCCTGTGAAGGTACAGCCAAAGGCAGAGCCTCGTGAAGTGAAGATCGAGGTCGAGAAGCTTGCAGGACCTAAGGTCGTAGACAAGATCGACCTTTCTCAGTTCGACAAGAAGAAGAAAAAGAAGAAGAGAGAAAGAATCGAGAAGGGCGGAAGCCAGAAGGTTGACGTCACTAAGGTCGAGGCTGACAACAAGGTAAAGAAGGACAAGAACAACAACAGCAACAAGCCGGGCGCAAACAACGCTCAGCAGCAGAACCAGGGCAAGAAGAACAACGACAAGAAGAGCCGTCGTGACCGCGGTGGCGACAAGTTCAAGCCTATGACTGAGGCGGAGCAGGAAGAGATGCAGAAGGAGATCCAGAAGCAGATCAAGGAGACTTACGCCCGTATGAACGAGGGTAAGAAGAACAACTTCGGAGCTAAGCACAGAAAGGACAAGAGGGAGGCAGCCTCACAGAGGATGCAGGAGGAGATGGAGCTCCAGCAGCTCGAGCAGAAGGTTCTCAAGGTTACTGAGTTCGTTACAGTAAACGACCTCGCTACCCTTATGAACAATACTCCTGTGACAAAGGTCATCGGAGCTTGTATGAGCCTCGGTATGATGGTATCCATCAACCAGCGTCTCGATGCTGAGACTCTCGTACTCGTTGCAGAGGAGTTCGGATATGAAGTTGAATTCGTGACTGCGAACCTTACAGACGCAATCGCCCAGGGAGAGGCGGAGGATACCGATGAGGATCTCCTCCCACGTCCACCGGTGATCACCGTGATGGGTCACGTTGACCACGGTAAGACTTCCCTCCTCGACTACATCCGTAAGGCTAACGTGATTGCAGGTGAGGCCGGCGGTATCACCCAGCACATCGGAGCATACCACGTTGAACTTCCTGACGGACAGAAGATCACATTCCTTGATACTCCAGGTCACGAGGCGTTTACAGCGATGCGTGCCCGTGGTGCGAAGATGACAGACGTAGCCATCATCATCGTGGCGGCTGACGACTGCATTATGCCTCAGACAGTCGAGGCTATCAACCACGCACAGGCTGCAGGCGTGCCTATGATCTTCGCTATCAACAAGATCGACAAGCCGGGTGCAAACCCTGACAAGATCCGCGAGCAGCTCTCTAATATGAACATCCTCGTCGAGGACTGGGGCGGTAGCTACCAGTGCCAGGAGATTTCGGCTAAGCAGGGTATAAACGTAGAGCTTCTCCTTGAGAAGGTTCTCCTTGAGGCAGAAATGCTTGAACTCAAGGCCAACCCTAACAAGAGAGCCGCAGGTGCTGTGATCGAGTCGTCATTGGACAAGGGACGCGGTTACCTCGCTACCATCCTCGTTCAGAACGGTACTCTCCGCGTGGGAGACGTAATGCTTTCAGGATGCTACACAGGTAAGGTGAAGGCTATGTACAATGAGCGTGGTCAGAAGGTTGAAGAGGCTGGTCCATCTACACCTGTTTCAGTTCTCGGTCTCAACGGAGCGCCTACAGCGGGTGAGACATTCGTTGTAATGGCTGACGAGAAGGAGGCTAAGGACATCGCCAACAAGCGTGAGCAGCTCATCCGTATCCAGGGCATCAAGACTCAGAAGCATATGACTCTCGAGGAGATCGGACGTCGTATCGCGATCGGAAACTTCAAGGAGCTCAACGTCATCGTCAAGGGAGACGTGGACGGATCGGTGGAGGCTCTCTCAGACTCTATCATCAAGCTCTCTACAGAGGAGGTACGCGTAAACGTTATCCACAAGGCTGTGGGTGCGATCTCGGAGTCGGATATCCTTCTTGCTGCAGCTTCGGATGCGATCATCATCGGTTTCCAGGTTCGTCCTATGCCTTCTGCAAGAAAGCTTGCTGAGAAGGAGGAGATCGAGATCCGTCTCTACTCAGTCATCTACGACTGTATCAACGAGCTCAAGAGCGGTATCGAGGGTATGCTCGAGCCTGAGCAGAAGGAGGTTGTCACTGCAACTGCAGAGGTTCAGGAGACATTCAAGATCTCTAAGGTCGGTACTATCGCAGGATGTATCGTACGCGAGGGTAAGCTCACAAGAACTGCGAAGGTGCGCGTGATCCGCGACGGTATCGTGGTTTACACCGGAGAACTCGGATCTCTCAAGAGATTCAAGGACGATGTCAAGGAGGTTCATATGGGTATGGACTGCGGTCTTAATATCCAGGGCTACAACGATATCAAGATCGGTGACGTTGTCGAGGCATACACAATCGAAGAGATCAAGAGAACTCTCTAAGATATACATAATAAAAAAGCGCCTGTCGGTACGAACCGACAGGCGCTTTTTTATTTATTTTATGTTACTGCTGTGAGAAGTACTCTACAGGAACGTCGTATACATATGTCTCGTAGCAGTTGCCCTCGAGGTCCTGAAGAACGATGTAGACCTTGTCTACCACCTCTTCAGTGCTGCCGATTGCAGACGGCTGTCTGAACTCGATAGGGTTTCCGTCGTTGAAGAGGAGAACGTGTGTCACGTCGATGTCCTTACCGTTTGCCTTTCCTGGCTTCACACCCTCGTGGTCGCCACCGCACAATGCCTGGTGAACCTCACGGTTTGCCCATACTACACCGTAACCGAACAATGGATGTCCGTGCTCGTGGTGATAGAAGATGCTGCCGTCCGGCCACATATAGTTTGGCCAATCCTCCGGATCGATAGACGGGTCTGGAACATCAGAGTCTCTGCGATGGTCAGCCTCTACCATAACCTTGATCATCTTAGCCTCTCTTTCAAGCTCGTAAGCCACGTCGCTCTCGCAAAGTGCGTTGTCAGTAGCAAGAAGAACGTAACCTGTCATATTCTCAGGAAGAAGCACTGTACAGCCATACTGACCTGACATCATTCCTGTAGAAGGCTGGAACTTCTCTCTGATCCAGGTAACTGTAGGCTTTGCTGCCTCCCACTTAGGATTTTCCTTGGTGATGACATTTCCGAGAGCTACCGGATTAGGAACGAACTTGAGCATTGTACCGTGAGAGTACACTCCGTTTGCATCCTTTGCCATAGCCACGATGACATAGTCAACGTCAACTGTAAGGTCTGTCAAAGTGATCTTGCCGTCTACGAGCGGATATTTCTCCATCACTGAAGTAATCTTGTAGTTGTCGCTGTTGAGGTACATATAAGCCTCTGCAGTCTCAAGTTTGCCGCCCATATAGTTTGTACTCTTCCAAGTGTTGTCTGCGGTTCTACCTACCCAGTAAAGGAAATCAGTTGCGCCCTTTGCAGAAACGCCGAGGACTACATTGCCCGGATCGTTCTTGTCAAGTGTCACATCGACAACGATATCGTTATATGCGATCTCTGTAGTTGCAACTTCGAGAGTAAGGACTTCACCGTACTTTCCGTCTTTGTCAGAAGCGACAGCCATCATCACGTAAGATGTTGCAGGCTTTGTCTTGGTAACGAAATCAGTAAGTCTTGCCTCAACTGCAGTATCCTTCACACTTGCACCCTTCTCAAAAAGGTAAGTCGCCTTGGCCTCGTCATCAGAATATGAAGATGCGCTTGACTTCGCCATAAATGCATAATAGATTGACTCAGCGCCTTCTGCTGTCAATGGCACTACGATATCAAGTGCAGTAACTTTCATATCGCCTGCAGCCACCTTTACAGATGCACCTGCCTCAAGCTTCAAAGTCGAGAACTCGCATACCACAACATCTGCCTCAGAATAAGTCTTGCCATTCTCAGCAAGAGCTACCCAAGCCACATAAGCTGTTGCGGGAGCAGCCTCAACACCTGTAAGCGAGAAGATCGATCCTTCATATGACATAGGTGTCGAGATAGGATCATAGTATCTGTTGTTAAGGCAATAGAGGAGATCCTCCATATAGAAGTCGGTTGCAGGAACGAGTTCCATATAGTATGCATCCGCACCTGCAATCTCCATTGAAAGCTGTGCATCACGGAATCTGATGTCAGAAACCTCGAACTTCACTGAAGAATATTTGAATGCCTTGGTCACGAAAGTGTTCTGGTCAACATAGTATCCTGCATCATCCATAGTCTCGTAGTAGAGAGCAGGGAGCGCCCAGAACACATACTCCTCGCCAGCCACCGGTTCTGCGTCAAGCACCTCTGCAACTGATGCAGAAAGGTCATCTGAAGTCACGCCGAAGCCGGCAGGATAAGAATAGGCAGTGAGAAGTTCCTCTGCCTCTGCAAAGATCGCAGACTCGTCGAACTGAGACTTGAGGCATACGCCGTATACGAACTTCTGGAGGCCATTGTACATTTCAGCTTTCACATTGCCGAGGCTCACGTCGAAAGTTCTGAAAGGCGATGTAGTAAGATACAGTTTGGACACTGTAGCCTTGCCGCCCTCGAGGACTGCAACCACCTTAAGATCACCATCTTCAGCTGCAACACCTGACTCGACCAACGCCTTTGAAGGAGCTGTAATCTGGAAGTATTTGGTACCCATATAGATATCTTCGTACTCCTTCACTCTCCATCCGTCCGGAATCTGGAGCACATAGTCAACGACTCCACGAGTGTCGATCTGCACCTTTTCTGTAAGGCCGTATGAAACATAGTAATCCTTGATGATGACAGTCTGACCGAAACCTCCTGTTGCAGCAACGAAGCTGAATCTGCAAGCTCCGTCCACTGTTACAGTGAAGGTCATATCCTCACCGAAAGTGAATGTCACAGCATATACCTCGCCTGTGAGTTCGTCTGTGATGAGTTCGTAGTCTGAGAATACAGAGTTACCTGAAAGCGGATAATACTCGCCGCCGATGAGGAGATATGTCTCTCCGTCGATCTCCACCACCTCAGGAGTAGCAGAAGCGACAGGGATAGGATTTCCTTCCGAGTCTCTCATATATCTCTTTACGCCCTTTTCATCGATATATGCCCAGCAGTCAACGTTTTCACCGTTGATGGAAGCCTTCATATATGTGATGAAGGACTGCATATCCTGCTTAGGATAAAGCTGGAATTCAGCTCCTGTAGTAAGCTTTATGGTTGTAATACCCTCAGCACTTACGAGAACTTCGCTGATCATAGCATTTCCTTTGATCATCGCATTGAGAGCGGCGATCTCATTGTTGAGTTTTGTCTCAAGCTCATAGACCTTGTCCACAAGCATATCGATCTGTTCCTGCAGTTCGGTAGGATCGAAGCAGGAAACTGCCGCAGGAGTAGCCAGAAGGGCAATGACTGCAGCCCTGAGGAATCCTGACTTTAGGTTTGAGAAAAGTTTCATAAGATTATATTTAGTTATTATTATATCTAAGGTTGCCGTATCTTCCGTTTTCAAGCTTCATCGGCTGTACGAGCATAGGTTCAACCGATGCTGCCACCGACTTTGACTCCGGCGTGTGAGACCAGCGCGGCTTGCCTGTGATGTCGCAATATGCCCACTGGAGTGCGATGTTGTAGTCCATATTGCCCCAGTCCGAGAATGAATAAGGGAACATATTGTCTGCATCATCGTAGAAATATCCGTTGTCGTTGTTGACATATTCGTCAGGACGCATTCCCAAGCCGTAGTCACCGCAATCCTTTGCGTTCTTCACCCAGAATGTCACAGGGGAGAACTGGAATCTGCGGCCGTTGTAGTCTTTCTCCGAAACCACCATACCTACGTTCTTGCCCTCTGTGTTGCAGCCGATCATCTTGACAGGGAAATCGATTCCCTTGAGAGAGTTGATCACAAGTTCTGCAGCGGAGGCCGTATTGTATGAAGTTATGACAAACAGTCTGTCGAGTCCGAGATCGGTCGGTTTGCCAAGCGGATCCGTATCGTTTGAATATCCATAGTCGAATGTCCAGTTCTCGGTCTTGTCATTGTTGTATACCACCTTCACGAAGGTCTTGTCTCCGTTTGCCGGTCCGGCGATGCAGCCGGAGAGCCAGCGGCTCTGCGCCACGGCGCCACCCGCATTGAATCGTAGATCAAGGATGAGTTCTGTGATGCCTGCCTGGATGAATCCGTTCACGGCATCCTCAAGGAACTCCTGTGAATTGATGTCGAAAGACTCATATACGAGATATCCTATCTTTGTCGAAGAGTTGTCAGGATCGTTGAGCACAGATGCGTGGAGCACCGGATCGTATACATAGGAAGAAGCGACAGCTACTCCTGAATCGTATGCGTTGAGAGAGTAACCGCCCTCTCCGTTGTCCTCGAATCTCAGGAACGAGAACTTATATGAGCCTGAAGGATTCATATAGAGGCTGATCATAGCGTCATAGTATGTAGCCTGAGTGAACCTCGATCCGTTCACGGCATAAATGACGTCACCTCTGCGGAGACCTGCCGCTTCCGCAGGCGAGCCGCGGCGGACATAACTTGCAACAAGTACAATGGTGCCGTCCTCAAGGACTGTCGAGAAGAAAGGTCCGAAACCAAGTCCTGCAGTCTGCACGGCCTTGGTCCCCATCTGGATCTCCTGTATGTTCGTATAGATGAAACGCTCGTCAGGATTCTCCCTGCTGTAGCCTCCGTCATCGAGATTGACGTCACCCAGACTGAGCAGATGTCTGCTGAGGAACTCGTTGAAAGGTACTGTAAGGTCGATTTCCTGGGCATTGTATGCATCCTTGAAAAGATAGTCTTCCTTAAGGATTTCGTGCATATATGTATTCAGGGCCAAGTTGATCTTGGCATCCACGCTTGTACCTGAAGCTGCCTGTGTAAGCACAGCCGCGCATTCAGGCTCGAATCCCTCGACACTGATCCAAAGTTCCACACTTCGAGTCTCGGATGACTTGTTCGCCTCGAAAATAACTCTCACTGTGGATTCTCTCTTGGAGTCTCCGCTCTGGGTCGATTGACTTATGGCAACCCATCCTCCATCAGGATCATCATTGATCACCAGCGATGCTGTCCAGGAAGCAGATGCCGCGAACTTGATCGAAACAGTCGCTCCCATATAGGAAACCTCCTTGTCCGCATACTGGTTCTTGATGTCCGAGAGACCGGATACCACCTCGCCAGGCACCTCAACATCCGGAGCATCATCCGGTTCGATGACAGGTTCCTTGCCGCAGGAAACGGCAAGGGCCAGGAGAATCAGAAATAATGTATAAAAATGCTTCATTTTGCAATATCTGCAATCGATAAACTTTCAAATATACGAAAAATATTAATTTGATGCAGAGGTAAATCCGTATTCAACCCATTCAGTTCCCAAAGACATCTTCACTACATAACCATCTTCGTCAAATTCATATGTGATAGGATATCTGTCTGTACCGGTACCTGTCGCAGACGGCTGAAGCATAGCTGTAGGGAGCTGTGCGGAAGCCTTGGTGTACCAGCCGAGGAAATATGGGACATACATAAACGGATTGTTCTTGTCAAGAAGAGACATATAGCCCCAGATGACATCCGGCGCAGCAGGATTGTTCACAAGCGAAGCGTCACCGTACTCGAAAGACGTGTTGTTGAAGACTGTCATATTTCCGTTCTGGTACTCGAATGAACGGAAGGTCTTAGTAGGTGAAGCCACCTCGGTAAGGAATCCGTCCACATCATAGGTCCAGGTGAACGGAGTCGGCTCCTTCTTTCCATAAATGAGCACATAAGATACAGACACATTTCCTTCTTCATCGGCAGCATAGGACATCTCAAGGTCATTTGACTCCTCAAATCCGTCAGCGACCAGTTCAAGTACGCCATCTTCGCCGAACTGATACATATCGTATACATCAAGGGTCGCTGTATCTCCCTCAACGATCGACTGTGAAACAGTCAAAGTCACAGGCTCCTCTTTGGAAATCTCCCAAGAAAGTTTGAGGAGAGCGCCATCTACATAGTCTGTGTAATAGTCAATATGTGCGAGACTCTTGGCTACCAGTTCCTTATACACCGAGAAGGATGAAGCGAGAAGCCACCTCATCTCATCCTGGAGGAGATAAAGAGAGTATGTACCTTCCGTGAAGTCTGCAGGAACTGTCACAGTAAGACCTGAATAAGAGAACTCCGTTTCAAGGGTTGTCTCCTTTCCGTTCTGATCAGCAGCGATAACACTGCATCCCTCTTCGAATCCTACTCCCTCGATCACGAAAGACTCACCCTGCTTGGCACCTGTCGGAACCTTCAGACCGGTGACAGGCATATCCGCAGGCGTGACTGTAATCTCTCCAAGTCCGGTCCTTTCGCCCTGTACAAGCACAAGATTATAAAGTCCTTCCGGAGTATTTACAGGAACCTTGAAAGTAAGGCCATATGCAGTGATCACCTTCACTGTCATCTTATATTCCTTGCCATCCATTCCTACAAGAACAAGTGACGCATTCTGCTTGAAACCGTCCCACTGTATCTGGGCCTCGCCACCGGCCTTGACCGATTCAGGAACAACACAGTTCAGGAACGGATCCTTACCTATGGGTTCAGGTGACGGATCAGGATTTACAGGATCACAGGAAACTGCCGCAACAGCAAACGCAAGCACGAGCAGCAAATTGACTATTCTCTTCATATTATCGTATTTCTTCTAGATTTCTCAATGTCTGGGCTGTCATTTCTTCAGAAGGACGGAACATATCGTTGTTCAGGATTTTTCCCTCCTTGTCCAAAAGGATGAAACGAGGAATGCCTTCAATTCTGTATGCCTCCTGGAACTTGCTCTGCGGTCCGAGGTAAAGCTGCACTCCGGAAAGTTCTCCCGAACGTACCATCTTCTTCCAAGCCTGCTTGTCCTTGTCGACAGAAAGGCCAAGGAAGACGATCTGAGCACCCTCGAACTCCTTCTCAAGGGCCTTCATATAAGGGAACTCTCGCTTGCAGGGGCCACACCAGGTTGCCCAAAGGTCGATATATACATATTTGCCTCTGAAGTCCGCCAAAGTATACTCCTTGCCGTTGATATCCTCAGCCTTGAATGACGGCGAGAACTTGCCTGGGAGAGAAAGGTCCCATCTTTCATACTTCTTCACCATAGAGGACATCAACGCAGGGCTATGCACATATGTGTTGTAGATATTGCCAAGTTCGTTGACCCCTTTGATACCAAAATTGTCCACATATTCGGCAGCGATGTGATGGATGATGATTTCCCTGACTTCGGCATTCTCAAGGCGGTCTGCAGCATACCTCATCTGAGCTACAGTCTTCGGATAGACCTCACGTACGCTGCGATTGTCGGCATCAAGCACGTGCATAGCCTCAGAAACGAAAGCGCGGTACTCATCAAGCGCAGCAAGCTGACCATCCTCGACAACATAGCTGTCGATCATCTCGTAATATGCCTCATCCGGTCTGTATGAAGCATCGTGAGCCATCAGCATATGTCCCATCGGGTACATAAGCAAAGCCGAGCCATACGAGTACTTTATTCTCGCCTGCTCCATCTTCAGGAAGCCTTTTGCAGACGAGAGATCGGTAGCCTTAAGTATCTTGAGTGCATCGTTCTCCTTATCCTTCAGACGCTCTACATATTCATCGAATCCAAGAGCGAACGCCTCATCCGGAAGCGCGATCAGAGAAATCGTGTTGAGATACTTCACAGCCTGCTCCTTCGCTCCCTCAAAACTGTACGCAGAGGTCATTCTACCTCCACGGAATGTCAGTTTTGCCACATCGCCTCCTTCCACATAGAGTCGAAGCGACTCCCTTCCGTGGAAAAGCTTGATATAGCCGGCATCCACGCCTTCAAGAGTGAAGACAGTACAGCCGTTCTCATCCAGATGCTGATGAGATATTTCATTGTGGTGAACCAGTACGACGTCATTGGCAACAGGCGAAACCACCTCCACCTGAAGCACGACATCACCTTTAGCGATTCTGCCGGCACTTCCAGTGCATCCCACCGCAAGCATCAATGACAGAACAAGATAATATAAGCCTTTCATTTATCTGTTGTTTAATATACTCTTTCCTTATACTCAGCATCCACGATTCTTGCAAATCCATCATAGACCTGAGGCGTTACTGAACTGAAGTCTCCTCCGGACTCACGTCCTTCGTAGACTCTCAGCATTCCCTTTCCGTTTTTAGAAGAACCTATGACAAGGTCGTAACTCTTCTGCATATTCTCGCTCTTTCTGTAGAGATTGAACTTCAGCATTGTGATCTCCTCACCTGAAAGAACGAACTGCACTTCAGCCTGTGCAGGCTGCTGGGACAGATCCACTCTATAGAGCGTATTGCCGACAGCATAATACATATAGCTCTTCAATGAACTGAACGCATAAAGCGCATCGTCGTGAAGAATATTTCTGCACTGCGAAAGGTCCGCATAGAATCCCTTGCCCAACACGTAAGTGCAGTCTGCATATCTCAACATATCTCCGAGCTGGATACCGTAAAGATGGCAGTCATTGCCGTCCTTCAGAATAGAATAGGTCAGACCCATCTTTGCATTGCCCGGATCATATCTGGTGTTCTCCATATAGACGAGATCCATTCCGACAGGCCATCTGTCAAACGCATCACCCAAGACTCCCGCACCTGGAGCCATTCCTTCAGCGATCTTTCCCATCTCATCCATATCCGCAACCGGATCAAGACGGCCCAGGTCATTGGCTGCCAGAAGAGGGCAATATGCCATAAATCTCTTGTTGTCGACATCATACAGGAGATGCACCGCCGCATATATCTGTGTCGCAAGCGCATTCGCTCCCACATATGGGGCGACAGCAAAGCCCTTGTTCACGGCACTTCCGTAAAGTCCGTCGATACCCATAATCTCGCAATAATGTGCATCCGTGCCGCTGACGATAACCTTTCCGAAGCCGGACGAAACGATTCCGTGCGGTGTGAGTTTCTCCGGAACGGCCACTTCATATGCAAAATCATACTCCGGTTTCCACTCGAACGCATCCCTGCCCAATCTTGTGGCACCGTCATCAGTCAAGAGGTAGTATGGTGATGATACATCCGTCTTTTCCGAAAGCCACTGGATCCTGCGGGGACCGTGCATTTCAGGCATTGCACTGCCTCTGAGCACATCCTGCATTGTCTCCGATGTAAGCGCAGAGACAAAATCCAGCCTTGCGCGTCCACTCTCCGAGCACAGTACCATCCAGCCTTCTGACATAGAGGAACTGACAAGAAGACTGACTTCCTTCTGCCAGTACAGCCCTGTGGAAATCTGAGTGACAGTAAAATACAGAGTATAGGCTCCCGGCGCGAGGGTAACCTCATAATCCAACCTTCTTTCGGTCCCGATCACAACTGCCTCCTCGGCAGCATTCTGATTCAGCACGCTCCACTCATATGCATACTCCCCCTCCGGAAACTCCTCGGTTCCCAGATCCGGTTCCAACTGAAGCCTTGAGAACGTCTGCACACTCTGATCCTCGAGACCGGTGATCACAGGCTCCTTGAGGTCAACGTAATCGTAGTTGCCCTTGTCCTGGCTGCAGGCTGCTGCAAGCAGCGTCAAAGCCAGCAGTGATATGTAGACTAAATTTCTCATTTCCTGAAGTTCAACGGTTCTCCTGTCTCTTTGTCAAAGGCATTCTCGTCATAAGGCAGCCCTGCATCCTTCTTCTCCACCTGTTCTTCCACATAGGAGGACATCTCTGCACTGATGTACAGCAGTTTCGCGAGAGTAATCACGCTCGGATCATTGAAATCCGCAGGATCGATGTCCAGCACCTTGCAGATCAGTTCGAACTTCTGCTGAGTGAAGACTCCTACAAGATTCGCATCCCAGGCAGCCGGTGCCTTGGTGAACATATCCGAAAAATATATCCTGTACTCCAAAGTAGAGACTGTGTCCTTATACTGGATGACATTCGTCACGGGAAGACCGAAATTCTCATTGGAATGTATCTGCAGGAATATCATCTTCTTCTCCGACTTGAGCGCCTCTGTCCTTTTGAGCGTCACTATGTAGTCCGCATATGAAGCGCCTGTCGGTATGACGGCATCGGCAGGGAGCACATAGTCGATGCCCTCCTCAGCATTCTCTGACGAAACAGTGATGGCGAATGCCCTGTCGTCGGAAGAGGTCCTTCCCAGAAGCTGCACTCTTACAGGTACATCCAGATCATCTCCTGCCGTATAGACAAAGGTAACGTCCAGGCTGTCTGTAACCTGCATCGTTCCGGTCATATTGTTGAAATACACACCGGAAATATCCTGGAAGTGGCCGGGGGTGCGTTCCACGCAGGATACCAGAGCGAGGAACGCCGCCAGCAATATGATGGTATATCTATTCATATCAATTGTCTGTTTCAGATGACGGAAGCGGCAACACAAATACTGCATTGCTTGGGCTTGGGTTCTTGCTTGCAGTCGACGACACGATCACAGGCGAATACATTCTCTTGTACATAAAGAACAGCTGTCCTTCACCATACATCTCGCGGATATATTCGTACTGGAGGAGTTCCTTTGTGAGAGCGGAAAGATTGCCTACTCCCCTGTTCGAACGGAGCTGGTTCACGAAACCCACTCCAGCAGCGATATCTGCGGAGCGGCTTTCCGCTGCGATAAGGTACATCTCGCCAAGACGTATCATCGGTATCATAGTATTCTGTATGCTTCCGGCATCCACCATATCCGAATATTTGTAGAAATAGCGGTTTGCTCCGGTAGCCACCCAGTTCACTCTATAACGGTAGTCATCCTGATGACCTCCGGTAGTCGCACCGCCTCCGTAAACGATGTTGTTCATCAGGTCGTTGTCCATTCTGAACACATAGTTCGGAATGCGGCTCGGATCATAATATCCCTTGAACAGTTTGTTCCTCTGAGAATGCGACAATGCAAAGATCACCTCCGATGAGAAGATGCGGTCCGGATCGTCAGGAGAACCGATGACCAGATTCTTGTCCACGAACGGGAAGATGCCATCGGATGATGCCTGAATGACCTCTGTCGAATAATCATATGCAGCCTCCCTGTCTCCGAAGTACAGTCCTGTACGCGCCAGAAGGGCTGTCACGGCATAGTAGTTCAGACGGAGGTTACGATAGTACATAAACGTCGACGAGCCATCGGCAGGAGCGGAAGTCATTGTGCCGGAAGTCCTCACAGGATCATTGGCAAGCAGGATTCTCGCTTCGTTAAGGTCTCTGATCACCTCTGCAGCGACTTCAGATGCCATCAGAAGCGCATTAGGGGTAACCGAATATTTCTTGTAATAAGGGATGGCCACGGCATCAGGATTCTGTGAATACACCGGACCGAAAAGTCGGAGCATATCAAAATGCAGCATTGCTCTTAACGCCAATGCCTCTCCCTTGATGACCCTGTAGTTGTCACCCGAGAACTTCACCGTTGTCTTCTCGAGATTCTCAAGAAGCAGGTTGCAGTTAAGAATCAGAGCATATGCCTTGTTCCAGGTCTCGTTGAGTCGTGCACGCCAGTAATCCGTCTGGTATTTGTAGGCGGCGAGGTCGGCATAGTTGCCCCACACCGAGTTATCGGTTCCGATTACATACGCGCCACCCATAATCTCCACCATCTCGACCGAGAGGGCTGCACCATAAAGCATATCGCTGTTCAGTTCGATATATATTCCGTTGAGGAGTTTTATGAATCCCGCCTCTGTCGACAGGAGTTCCTCCTCGGACATCTTGTCATACGGCTTCACATTGAGCCAGGCATCACAGGAAGTGAGGGTCAGCAGCGCCGCTGCGATCATATATGCAAATATTCTCTTCATACTGTCCTCCGTTTAGAATGTGATACCCAATGACATTGTGACCGTTCTTGCAAACGGATAATCGATTCCTCGCTCCACTCTCACGGATGTCGCTCTGAACACGTCCGACATAGTGAGCTGGACGTTCATCGCTCCGATCCTCATCTTGCGCGCGATCTTGTCCGGGAACTCGTAGCCCACATTGAACGACTCTCCCACCAGGGAATTGTCATCCATCACGAAACGTGAAGACTTCTCAGTACGCTGCACAAGCGAAATTCCCTTGAAATATGCGTCGCGATTGTTTTCAGACCAGCGGTCATAGAGAGCTCGCTTGTCCTGGTTGTTGTACACCTCCTGTGTTCCGATGTTCTCCACCTTCTGGAAAAGTGACGAGTTGAACACCTGACCGCCCCAGCGATATCTGAGGTAACATCCAACAGAAAGTCCCTTGAAATACAATGATGTACCTACCAGACCTTCCACCTTCGGCTGTGTATCTCCCACAACCACTTCGTCATTCACGTCATAAGTGAACGAATAGGTTCCGTCCTTCTTGATGAAGAGTTCCTTTCCGGTAGCAGGATCGATTCCCGCAGAGCGAACGGCCCAGATCGCGGTAGGGCTTCCTCCGTCATAGTATCGCGTCGTTCCTACAAGTGACGACTTGCCGCTTTCGTTCAGGGCGGCGAAGGAGTTGCCGATGTTCGCATACTCCGACTTCGCACTCGTAGCATTGAATGATATGTTCCAGATGATGCCTTCAGACGGTTTGTATACCGGAGACACTCTGATAGAGGTCTCCCATCCCCTTGTCTTCTGACTTCCGGCATTCATAGCGACGCTCGTCACACCCATAGAACCTGGAGTCGTGATCACTGCAAGAAGCGGATCCGTATGCTTCCAATAATAGTCCAGGGTCATATTGATTCTCTCACCCCAGAATGTGAGGTCGGCACCGATGTCATAGTTGGTGGTCTCCTGCCAAGCGAGGTCTGCATTTCCAAGGGCATTGAGGATTACTCCGGTTCCGAACACATTGGTCATCCATCCGTTGAACTTGTATGTCGAAAATGCCTGGTAAGCCGAGAAGTTCTGGTTTCCAGGATTTCCGATGGAACCACGGACCTTCAGAAGCGAGAAGAAGTCGTTGTCCTTCATAAACGGCTCCTTGTGGATGTTCCATCCGGTTCCCACAGACCAGGTGTTCCTGAAACGGTTGCCTGTTCCGAACATCGAAGCGCCGTCGAGACGGTAGTTGAAGTCGAGGAGGTAGCGCTCCGCATATGCATAGCCACCGTTGATATAAAAGCTGGCCGCACGCTTGAGGCTCTCGTTATAATCCGGCGAATCGCCTACCGGATAGCCGTTCGCGAACGAAGGCGCATCGAACTGGTCGTCGGTGAAGCCTGTCGCAGAATATCCGTATACCTGACGATGGTTGTTGCTGAAGTTGAATCCTCCCACAGCGTTGACCATATGCTTCTTTGCGAAGAGCTTACCGAAAGTCACGGCGACATCTCCCTCGTAGGAAAGTTCCTTGATCTGGGTATGGGTATAGAGACCTTTCTCAGTCTCTCCGGAATCATCGAACTGAGTGTGCTGCGGAGACAGACGTGTCTGCTCGTCGTCATCCTGCTTGGTGAGACCGAACTTGGCTCTGAAGCGCAATTCCTTGGTCACAAACCACTCGAAGATGAAGTTGTTGGTGAAGCCGAAACCTGAAGCGGTATCCCAGTTGTTCAGATGGGCATTCCAAAGCGGATTGGCAACAGGATAGTCGTCTATTCCTTCTTCCGGATAATACAGATACTTGTCTATGCCGTCGTCAGCATTGTATTTTCTGTAATACGGATTCGCGTATGCATATTCAGCGAATGACACTGTCGGATTTGTAACGTCAAGCCAATTGATTGAAAGTTTGTTGCTGAACTGGAACTTGCCTGTACGATAGATCAGGTCCACATTGCCTTCAAGGGTCTGTCTGTCTGAATCCTTCATCACTCCGGCCACGTTTCCGAGGCTGAGTCCGATACCGTACCTGATCTTGTCCTCGCCACCTTCCGCATAGATGTTGTGTTTGTGGGTGAAGCCAGGACGGACAGGCTCGCTGAGCCAATATGTGTCCACTCCCCTTTCGATTTCCTTGAGTCGCTCGTTTCGGAGATTGTCAAGTCTGATCTGGGCGAAAGGATCGTTGGTATTGTCCCTGTATACTCCTGCCAGAGTCTCGAACTCGAGTTTCTCACGGGAGTTCATAAGATTGTAATCACTGAGGTCAGCCAAAGAAAGTCCGAAGTCACCCTTGTATGAAAGCTGGAGTCGGCCTCTTGCCGGAGCCTTTGTCTCGATGACTACGACTCCGTTTGACGCCTTGGAACCGTAGATGGCTGTGGAAGCGGCATCCTTGAGGATAGTCACCGAAGCCACGCGGTTCATATTCAGGTTCATAATGGTCTCCAACGTGGTCTCGAAACCATCCAGGATGAACAGAGGCTGGTTAGGATCGGTTCCGTACTCCTCCTTCATTCCCGCCACACTTGTCTTTCCTCGGATCTCGATGTCCGGCATCACGTTAGGGTTCGATCCGAACTGCGTGCTCTCCATCATCTTGAACGACGGGTCAAGAGTCTTGAGGCTCTGCAGGACATTCGACGAGCCGACCGCCTTCAGCTGGTCGGTCTTGAATGTCGCCGACGCTCCGGTAAAGCTTTCCTTCTTTCTCTCATACACTCCGGTAACGACCACATCTGCCAACTGCTCCGCATTGGCACTCATAACGATGCGTGAAAATGACGAGGCGTTCTTGGTAGTGTATGCCTTGACCACATCATCATAGCCCACATACGAGAACACCACCTCACACTTGTCCTGAGGCACCTTGAGTTCGTATGAGCCGTCTATGTCAGTAACAGTTCCCTGCTTTGTACCGTTGAGCATAACGGACACACCGATGAGGGGGTATCCGTCAGCAGCATCGATCACAGTACCCTTCAGGACGGCCGTGCTCACCTGAGCAGAGGCAACCCACGATGAGACCGCAAGGATAATTATCAAAAGGACTCTTCGCACGATGTCTTATATTAGAATTTTCTGATTCTGTTCTCTCTTCTGACCTGCTCCATCTTGGCTGCGCTGAACCTGTCGTCGCCGGTCTGCCTGTCCTTTATGAGTTCCACCTTCATCTCAGGCAAAGCATAAGGGACCTTAACAGCAGGGCGGTTGTCAAGCGACTTAGTGAGAAGGTCGCTGATAGGTGAAGCGTTGTACTTTCTGAATGTATACTTCTGACGGTATACGCGGCTGTATCTGCCTTCCGTATCGATAGCCAATGCTGCAATCACGACAGCCTTGTTCCAAGGTGCACGGAAGTTGACGCTCTCGGAATAGTTGACACCGTAATACACAAGAGTCTGATACAGAGCTGCGTCTGGATACTTTTCAGGGTTCTCGAGACCGGTCACATACTCGAAGATGGTGTAATAGTATGAGCTGTATTCTCCGTCGATGGTCACAGTCACAGGCACCATTGCGTATCCCTGGTACTGCGCTCCGGCATTCGGATTCACAGCATAAAGGTCGTCACCGTCGTAGAACTTGTCGAATGTTGCGGTGATGGTAATGTCAGAGTAGTTCTCCTCTCCTGTCGAGAACGGCTCGCTGAAGATGACGTCAGCAAGGAACTCTCCATTCCTTGGATCCATCACGACCGCAGCCACTTTATACTGTGTTTCAGGAGCGAGGAACGGAATGTTTCCGGTTGACCTGCCCTGAGAGAGTTCATAGTAGCTGAACTCGTACATATCGCCGTAGTAGGTCTTGTTGATGAGGTTTGTGACATCCTCTCTGACATCATCTGCTGTAGTGTCGAGGGAGTATACATACCAATAGTAGTAGTGTGCCGCATCAGAAGGGGTCACTGTTATGTGGAGAGCATTCGACTCTGCCTTGTCAAGCACGAAATCGAAAGTACAATCCTCAGCAGGACCTGCAGAAAGAGTCTTGACAGTGAACGTCTGCATTGCAGTCGTCTTTTTTCCTGCCTTGAATCCGAACACCACCAAAGTGTATTCGGTGTCAGGCTGAAGACCTGTCATTCTACCTGCGACATCGCCTTCGAAGACATAATAATTGAGACCGAATGCACCGTAGTCTTCAATAAGGTGTGCATAGATCTGATCCTCATTCATTCCCTCCATAAAGACAGAAGGCTCAGCAAGCATCACATAAGGATCATTGTTGGCAGTCTTCACATCCACAAAGAAAGACGACTGATCCACATCATCACCGATGGTTACTGTGAACTGATTGTCTGACGGCGCCACATCCGAAGAAGTGTACCACTCATAGACAGGCTCTCCTGTGAAGTTGCAGTCCTCATCCCACTTGCAGGCAAAGACGATATACTCTGTCAAAGCCATACATTCGAACTGGCTGTTCACCTCATTGATATCGCTGTACCATTCGAAGTACTCGGCTCTTGTGGTAAGGTATTCATAGTCGATGAGATCCTGGATATCCCAGTTCACATAAGCCTGGAAGACCTCTTTAGGATCGTCTCCGTGGAGTGAAGCATAACTGTCGTATGTCTCGCAGTCCATAAGGTTCCAGTAGTAATACACACCATCGTGATCCGGAGTCACTGTCACATCCATAATGCTGTTCTCCTCTGTGATCCTGATCTCAAAAGATATCGGGCCATCGTATGGAGGAAGAGTTGTCGCCGCTGCAGAATAGATGTCTGTAGTGCGTTCTCCGTCTTCAGTGATTCCGTATACATAGACCACATACTCCGAGCTAGGATCCAGGCCCTTATACTTGAGATTGCTGAATGATCCCTTGTTGATGATGGTCTTGAGATAATCCTGAAGGGAGATATTCTCATTGCTTGCCTGGAGAGAATAGTACGAAAGGTCTTCCTGGAAGATCGCATCGTCAGACTCCATATCGTCAAACCACTCCTTGCCGACAACCTGGCCGACCCAACCGAATCCGTCCTCGGCAGTTGTCACAGAGAAGATGATTGCAGTGGCCTCTGTTTCGTTGATCGTAAGAGTGATCGGAGTTTCCCATACAGACTGTGATACTGTGATGGTGACATCCTCATAACCCGGATATGAAACGGCAAGCACAGCCTCACGCTCCGCTCCGCTCTCATTTCTGGAAGCGGTGATCTCAATGAGTCGCGGAAGTCCTGTGCTTACTGAAAGCCACTCGGCATCATTCGACACTGAAACCACAGCACCGCTTTCTGCGCCACCGATCTGGTAAACCACCTTTACCGATGCACCCTGAGCTCCGATCTGCACATCAGTCTGTGAAAGCTGGATCTCACGCACCACCTCAAGCTGTTCAGGCTGGCAGGCTACCGCCAGAATAGTTGAAAGAACAGCGATTGCAATATATGTTATCTTCTTCATCATCACCGTCTATTTATAATCGTATGACACAGTTTCGCCGATCTGGCAGAGAGCGCAGTTGGCGATATCATAGTTGCCGTTTGCGTCAGCGGCTGTGACAAGTATGAGCACCTCACAGTTGTCCGCCACCCAATTGTCCTCTACAGGAATGACGTACATCTTCTGAGCCTTCTCTCCCTGAGCGAGACGGCCGACCTTCTCACCTGCGAACGAGAACTGAGACGAAGCACCCGCCATATATCGGAGAGCGTTGTCGTGGATATTATGCCAAGACTCTGACATACCTGACTGGATAGAATAGATATCGTCCTCAAGAATCCAGGCAGCCACACGGTAATCGTTCTCCACTGCAGACTTGACCTCGATATTCACGAGGATGTCGTCACCTGAAAGTTTTGCAGAAGCGGAGATACCCACGTCAGCCTTGTCCTTCTTAAGCTGGTCTATCTGTGCTCTGATCTCGGAAAGGTCGGTTCCCGTCGCTGTTGATGTAAGGTTGAATGTCAGCATCGGATAGTTGTTCGAGGTATTATATACCATCGAAAGGTTGCGGGCAGCTTCAGAGTATGCTGCATCCTCAAGTCCTCCATTGTAAGAATGAGATGCCACGTGATGATACAGACCGTTATATGACTCATCAGCTGAAAGGGTCTTGAGGCTCTGCATCATCCTCGGGCAGTTAGAACAAGTCGCACCTGTATGCTGCACGAGAAGCATCCTATGTCTGAAAGACGTATTGTCCTCCTGCGGATCCGCAGGGAGTTCCGGAATGTCGTTCACTGCTCTTACCGCCACCTCATTCGAGAGGCTCAGGCCATATACTGCATAGAAGACGAATTCGCCTTCTGCCTTGGTCATAAAAATACCGTTCTCGACCGCAGCCTTTGACTTTGCCTCATAGATTTCGGCATATTTCGTCACATCCTGCTGTTTTCCTTCTTCATCTGTCACTGTCACAGTAAACCCTACTGCATCCACCCCGTCGCAGCGCACCTGCTCAGCATCTGCTGTCAGTACGATTGGGCCGGGAATCACCGAGTGAACATCCTCCACACTGCTGCATCCATAAAGGGCGAAGGCAGCGGCAAGGCATAAAATCAAGTTCGTGTAATGTCTCATTTTCTGTAATCTTTGGGTCGCATTTACCATATAATGGTAAACTTGCAAAGTTAACCTAAAATTCAGCCAATAACAACAAAAAAGGTCTGGCGTTTCCGCCAGACCTGTATATTGAATCTGTTAGAGTTCAGATTACATTGCGATGCCCTGTGACATCATTGTTACTGTATCTGGGCAATAGAGTGCTCTAGTGCCAAGGAGACCGAATGTCTCGCAATCGAGAGTAACCTCGTCCTCAGTAAGACCTGAATAGTCAATGCTCATATTACGAGCGAGCTCGCCTGTAATAGGATCTGCACCCATAAGCCAGATCTTACCTGAAGTCTCTGAAGTCTCCTCGATCTCATAGTAACCCTCAAGGTAAGCCATCCACATACCGGCAGCCTCAGGACCATACATAAGCTCCATATCATAGCCGATCATACAGTAGCCAGGGATGCTCACACCAACATCAAGACGTACAGGAATTCCCATCATCTCCCACTCGAATGCATACTGCTTACCCTCAACTGAAAGAGCTGCACCCTCTGGCTTTGCAGGAATCTCCTTTGTACCAGCGATGTACTCCTTCATAAGGTCTGCATAGTACTGCATATCATCCTGGAGGTCGTACTCCTTGTAGTAGAGGTTACCCTCAGCATCCTTCCAGCTTACGCAAAGAACGAGTGCTGGAGCTGGCTCATCCTCATAGTTGTTGAAGTATCTGTAGCTTGACTCATAGTACTCAGTTGTTGTGTTGGTATTCCAAGAACCGAGTGTACCACCCCAAACCTGGCCAGCCTTAGTAGCTGCGTCAGCGCCGAGAGTGTAAGAGTCTGTGTCAACGAGAACTGAGCAAACCTCTGTACCCTCTACTGGAGCCACAGTGTAAGCGATCTCATAGTAGAAGTTGTACTTAGAATAGTAATCCTGGAACTCGTAGCCGTAGTAAGCTGCTTCTCCCCAGTCACCATCTGGATAGCACTCCCACTCCTCTGGAAGGAGAACCTTAACAGCTGGCTCTGTTGCATCGTAAGCAGCACCCTCTGTAGTTACATTGTCGATTGCGAATACAGTCTCGTACTCCATAATGTAAGCAGAAGCACCAGGTCTTCCCTCTGCATCGATAGGAACGATAGCGAAGTAGTATGGATAGCCATATGAGTGACCGTCAACATAGAGAACGCCGTTTACAAGCTCCTCAGCAGTCACAGTCTTCACTGAAGATGAAGTAGAGAAGTAAAGCTCCTCTGCCATCTGTGCGTCGTCCATACCCTCGTACTGGTTGTAGTACTTAGTCTGAGCAAGAACGTACTTGTAAGAAGCTGGCTCTGTACCCTCCTCGAATGCAGGAGTGAACTCGAGAGTCTGAGTGTTCTTGAGGACCTCGTCCTTAACGTTAGTCTTGATAGGCTCAGCCCAAGTGAAGTCAGCCTTTACGAGTTCCTCTGAAGTAAGCTCAACGTGAGCTACCTTACCATACTTACCTGTAGCGTCAACTACGAATGCCACGAAGTGCTTAGTAGTGTTAGGAGCAACCTTCTCAGTGAGGTACAATGGCCAAGACTCAACGTCGCCAGGGAGGTTACCATAAGTGTTCTCGAGGAGGTAATCAACGAGATCCTCATCGTAACCTGCATAGTCATTGTAAACTGCCTCATCCAACCAGTCAAAGTAGAGAGCTGACCAAGTATTGTTGCTTGAAAGCTCAACCTTCACACCAAGCTGAGTATAAGGATCGAGTTCGATCAAAGCTGGAACATAGTCCCAGATGTCATAGTCATAAACCTCACCCCAGTAAGATGTAACCTGCTCAACTGTAAGGTCAACAGAACCGCCTGCAGTAAGTTCTGCAGTAGTGAACTGACCCATTACCACGTCAGCTGCCGAGTAATCCTCAACTGGGCGGCCATCGATAGGAAGAACGAATACGTATACGTCAGAAGCTGGTGAGTAAAGACCAGTCATCGAGTATGTAGTACCAGCTGCGATGTCGAGAGCTGAACCGCTGTAGTTCTCAGTATAGAACTTACCATAGTACTGACCCTCAGCAAGAGCGTAAGCCATCTGCTCAGCAGTGTACTCAGGATCGTCGCAGTACATTTCAGGCATTGCAACTGCAACATAACCCTCAGCACCCTCAACCTCAACGTTTACAGTCACGTTGTAAGCTGTCTTCTCAGTCTCAACCTCAGTGATTGTTGCCTGAAGTGGAGAGTAGTATGCGAGAACGAGGTCCTCAGTAGAATATGATGCCTTGCTGTAATCCTCTACAACAGCCCAAACCACGTACTCTGAACCGAGCTGTGGCTCCTCGCCGAGAAGCTCCTCGATTGAAACAACGAGCTCAGTAGCGTCTGTGTTGTAGTATACATCGTAGTGATCCCAGCCGCCATCAGTCATAGACTTGAGGAGAGCAGCAGTCTCAGCCTCGAGAGTCTCCTTGGTAGCAACACCATAGAAGTAAGTAGGACCCCAAGCGTAAGTTGTAGCTACAGTGAAGTAAGCGTTTCCGCCGTAAGCCTTCACAGAAAGAGCCTGGTCAACAACCTCTACAGGAAGCTTACCTACCATACACTTACCCTCAGTTGAGCAAGCGTGTACCTTCACGTAACCAGAAGCAGCGTACTTGGCAGGGATCTCAGTCCAAGTCTCATAGTCGAGCTCTGGCTGAGTCTCCTCGTAGTTAGGAGCTGTAACCTCAACCTTACCCTCGGCATTGATCTCAGCATACCAACCCTTAGGGTAAGAGATGACAGTGATGTCATCGATACCTGCAGACTTGATAGCTACAGTAGCTGTTCCCTCTGACTCGAAGTAAACCTTTCCTGCGCGGATCTCGAACACAACCTCCTGTGGCTTCTCGAAAGTGAACTCAGCGTCACCAACCTTGATGGTTACGGTGTCACCGTTGTCAACGAGAGAAACCTCAGGACACTCGTGGTCGCAAGGTACATACTGACAAGGAGGGCACTCGTGGTCGCAAGGAACATACTGGCACTCAGTCTCCTTTGCGAGGAAGATACCAGTGTGGTTCCAATTCTGACCGCCATCGAAAGAGTACTGCAACTCCTTTGTGTCAGCCTCCCTGAACTCGAGAGTGTAGAGAGCATCCACACGCTTTGTAAGTTCGTCAAGCTTTGCAAACAAAGTCTCAACTTTTGTCACGCGATCCTTGAGATCATTCAGTTCCTGATTGATCATAGAATCATCATAACAAGACACTGCTGCGAAAAGTGCTATCGCACCTACGCAGAAAGCCCTAAGGCTTGCTAAAAATGTCTTTTTCATAATAATTAGGGATTAGTTAATAATTAATAAATGTAGTTATGTGTTATTGAATTATTCGGTATTCTATTCAGCGATTCCGAAGATCTCTTCCAATGTCTGAGCCTTGCCATCCTTGCAGATGAGGTGGTAAAGCTTATAGACAGGATCTCCCGAAGCATCACGTCCGACTGCGATACAAGCAGCGATGACAGTGTCGTTGCCCTGCCAATCCTGGGATGTATTGCCCTCGGTACGCATACCTCCGCCGTTGTTCTCAAATCCGTCTGCTACCCACTCGTAGATACCGTCTCTCCAGGTCTCATAGCTGATGCCTGAATTCTTGATATCGTTGAGAGCTGCCTTGTTGAGACCAGGGATCTTGCTTGAAAGGTCCTCAGTACCCTTTGTAAGGCAGTAGAGATAGTACTCTACATCGTGGTCGATAGTATAAGTCACTGTCCAGTCGTACGGTTCTCTTGTAGCCTTCTTCAACTCCATCTTCACTGTAGGGTCTGCTCCCACCTGGATGTCGGAAGTCTTGATTGTAGAGAAGTACATCTGGCTGACGTTACCGTCGAAGTCCTCAGCACAGAGATAGATTGTGTACTCTGTCTCCGGTGTCATACCTGTCCAGGTGAAACGGTCGATACCTGTAGATACAGTAGGCCATACGTTGATTACTGGAGCATAGTCCTTCTCCTCATCCCAGTATTTCTGAGAATTGTAGATGAAGTCGATCCACTGATCCCAAGAAGCATCTGTCCAGAATCCAGGATTGAAATCAGGAGTCATATACTGGAGACGGATCACAGATACAGTAGAAGGATCGAACTCTATGTTCGAACGGAACGATGTTCTTGTAGCATTGTCAAGAGTGAACTTGAGGTCTACCTTGCAGTCTGCAGGAGATGTAAGGTTGAGTTCATCCATTGTGAAAGGATCAGAAAGCTCAAGCGCGCTGAGTGTTCCGAAACCGTTTCTTGAAGTATAGATCACCTGGTAAGTCTCGCCAGGCTGGAATCCAAGGCACTCGAGCACACCCTCAAAGTATACTGAGCCAGACTTGCCCACTGCAACCTCATTATCAGCATCCCAAAGGAAGTTAGGGTTGTTGCAGCCGTAGCCGTCAGTGTTTGCGATGTCTCTCATAAGCTGTCTCTTCTCCTTGTCGCTCATAGCATTGTATGCTGCCACCTGCTCCTGGTTGTAGAAGAGATAGTATACTGTCTTTGCCTCCTTGTCGAAGTCGATATAGAACTCGGCGTAGTGTGCACCGATTCTGTCCTCAGGAATTCTGAAACCTGTCTTTGCCACAGGCTGCTCCTCCGGCATATCCTTGAGATGGAAGTCACGACGGCTGTAGCCCTCCTGTGGAGTAAGGTTGGCGTCTACAGCAACTGCACAGGTAGTGCTGAGAATGCTTGCATCAGCTGCCTCGCCATAGTTTACAGAATAGTAGAGGCTCTCAGGATTGTTAGGATCGTTAGGGTATGACGGCGATGTAACTCTTGTACGCATAAAGTCGCGGAACAATGTGTCGCCGAAAGCATCGATGTAAGCATCGATCTCCGATGTAAGGTAGCCGAAGAAATATACGGCTGCCGCATCTGCATTAAGGTGATGCTGAACGCCGAACGCTCTATAGCCTGTATTCACCTCGATCTCGCACTGAGGATCGCCGATGAGCGGCTGTGAAGTTGTGTGTACGTAGCAGAGAGTAAGATCCTCCTGGTTTACGCTGCTGATCTCAGTATCCACACTTGCAACAACTGCGATAAGGTAATCGCAATCTGGGATAGCGATGGCAGACGCTGCCGCATACGAGGTATTCATCCAATCGAACTCGATCTGAAGGAAGTCATCCGGATCGTCAAAATCGTTGATGGAGAATGCATATCCGCCGCTGCCGCTCTCGTTGAAGAGGTATGAACGGATACGCTCATTGACTGCCCAGGACTCTGCAGTTGTAAGATAGCCGAATGTCTTGTCGTTCAAGAGGTTATTATACATCTGAGACAACGGATACACGTCCAGTTTGAAAGACTGTACCATAGGACCTGGACGAAGCTCGAACACAAAGTTCTTGTCTTCCACCTTAGTTACTTCGATTGTGACACCTACCTCTGAACCTTCAGCGATAAGGTTGCCGCACTCGATAGGATACTCGGCAAAATAAGGAAACTCGAACTGCTGTGGCTTGTCACCGGTGTTACCGCTGTCGCCGTTGTTCTCGTTGCCGTTTTCATCTTTGTTGTCCTCACCACCTGGATTTTCGGTAGTCGGATCATCATTTGGCTCCACAGGCTTCGGCTCCTCGCAAGAAGCAAGGAAGAATACGCAAAGACCTGCCAACAAAAGATTAAAAGTCTTTTTCATAGTATCTGAATATTATTTTATATCATATCCCGAATCTCCGCCTTCGATCGCGCAGACATTCATATTGTTTACATAGCCGTTCGAATCCAACGCAAGAGCGTAGATCTTTGTATTCGCAAGCACCCATCTGCCGTCTACATCGACTGTCCAGGTCTTCTCCGCTTCCTGACCGGCTGAAATTCTACCGTCAGAAGTAAGTTTCTCACCTGTGAAAGTGCCGACATAAGAAGTGACTACCTGACGAACGACGTGCTTGTGAATATAGTCATTAAGTTCACCGTAGTCTCCGTGCTTCTGATAGCCTACGATACCGTCCTGAAGCACCAGCACCACCACTCTATACTCGGCAGTGAGTTCTGACGCCACTTTGACCTTGATTTCGGCAGTCTTACCATCCGAAGCGAGCGCAGACGACACTGCGACACCGCAATGCGGAGTATACTCGTTGAACGAAGCCTTCACAGATGTTCCGAACTCTGCGACGCCATCACTTGTCAGTCCGCCGGCATCACGAAGATCAACCGCATACGAAGGAAGATCAAGACCTCCGAAAAGATCCTTCACGTGCATTGTAGCAGGGATGGCAAGAGTATCTGTACCCATTTCCTCAGAATGAAAGGCAGCGATATGTATTCTAGACTTGAGGTCGGACGCCCAAGGTTTAGAAAGCTGTCCCATCATATTGTCGTATCCTTTCGGACACCACGAGCACGATGCGCCTGTAAACTCAGCCACGAACACGTGTCTCTTATATTTTGACTCGACCTTCACGTCAGTGTTGATGACTGTCACGCTGACAGTATTCGACTCCATAGCGGAATACACAGCATAGAAAGTTTCCGAGCCCTCTGCCTCCGGTGAATATGTATTGCCCTCAATCCTTGCACCTGCTGAAGTGAATATTTCAGACTGAGATGTTACGTCCACGCCGTTATATGTAACCGTGAAGACTGTCTGTGTTTCAGTCGCAAGGTCAATCTCTGCATCACTTGCCGTCAGTACCGGAAGCGATGAATCGTCCACGGTTCCTGAGCACGAAAGGAATGCCGCCGCTGCACAAACCGCAGCAAGTATATACCTGAATATCTTCATATTAGTTTACTCTGCATATTGATATGAGACGCTCTCACCGAGCTTGCAGTCAGCCGCATTGTTCACAGCCCAAGTGTTTCCGCCATCATCAGAAGTGAGGGCCAACGCGATAACTCGCATATTCTCCACATTCCAGTCGTCTGAAACTGTCACGGATTTTGCAGCCTTGACCTCGACACCTACGGTGAACGGAAGCTGATCATTCATCTTGTCACCGAAAGAACTGATTGTATTGAGCACATCTCTTACCACGTTCTGGTGCATATAAGACTGGTTCTGTCCGTTCTGCTCATACTCTCCTACAGCCGGAATGTTGTCCTCGACAAGTACTATCATATACCTGAAGACAGTCGCCACATTGGATGTAACGCACACCTCTACATCAAGCTTTGAAGCAGCCTCATCATAGGATGAATTGATGGCCACACCGCTGTATGTTTCGCATCTCGCCTTCTCCTCGTTGAAACTGTCGGTAAAAGCAGCTCCTCCTGTATATGATTCAGGCCTCATATTCCAATAGAATGCAGGCAATCCGTCACGGCCCCTCAATGCAGCCTTGAGTTCATATGTCTCTGCAACTGTCATCGGATCAGGCATAGTCATATCTGCGTGGAACGCAGCGATGAGGATCTCACCTGGATTTGCCTCCTGCAGTTTCTTCAGACCGTTCGCCGCCAAAGGACAGCTGTTGCAGCCTGTAGAAGTGAAGAGGGTACCGAAATACTGTCTCTTATACTGCTTGGCCTCGCCTGCAAAATACGGTTTTGCCTCTACTGTCACAGAATTGTCGGTATAGAACTTTCCGCCATAGTAATACTCGGCAGTGAAGTTATATGTACCTGCAGTAACTGTAGAGAACTTGTCTGCAGACTTGGTTCTTTTTACCTCGCCCGCATATTCTCTGATAAGCACGAGAGTCTGCGCTGTGCTGACATTCTCCTTACCGAACATTACGGTAAAAGTCACCACCTCGTTGCCGTCGGCAAGAATCTCTGTCTTGTCGGCAAAGATCCTGAGGACTCCGTCAGGAACTTCCTGCATAGGATCCACCACATTACCGCCCTGTTCCTGGCCATCTTCAGGATCTATGGTTCCTGAACAGGCTGCAAAAAGGAGCGCCGCGCTAAAGCACAGAAAATATTTCAACAGGTTCTTCATATCAGTCGTTCAAATGATAATCCACTGTCTTGCCGTATGCACAAGTGACGATATTGTCCATCACAGAACCGTTTCCGACCTTCTTGTGGGCATACACAGCCACATAGTATTTCGAAAGGTCTGAAGCCGAAGGAACGTTCTGGCCGAAATCAAACGAGAATGTCTCGGAGATCTCTGCTCCAGCCGCCACGCTCTCTCCCTGATAGTATGCTAGGAAAGACTCTGAAAGCGCCATAACGACCTCGTCATAGACACCGTCGTCATTGGCTGAATATCCACCCTCATATACAAGGCCGTCCGCGAGAACTGCACACGCGAGGTCGTAATCTCCACCGGTGCTGGACTTCATAGTTGCGTTCACCTTAAGCGCTGTACCCTCGACGGCGACAGAGTTCACCTTGATGCCGCAGGTCGCAGGATAATCAATTCGGCGCTGCATTATATTCGCCTCGATTTCAGAAGTCAAAGCTGTGCCCGACTCCACTGAATCAAGGTCGTAAATCAGTGTAGGCCAACCTGATCCGCCAAAGTATCCCATCATATACGATCCGAGGTCTGTTGTTCCCACATAAAGCGAGAACGGATCCTGACCGCTGTAGTTTCCGTGGATCGACAACACGACAGAATGGGCAGCGGCATCCTCCGACAGATTATGGAGAGTGCGGCTCAACGAAGGGCAGGCCACGCAGGAAACGCTTGTACACTTGAAGAGACCCACATTCCTGTGGAACATCTCATACTTTGAACGGTTGCGGGCAGTCACCTGCACTGTATTCTCGCTCTTTGTTCCTTTATATGTAGCGGAGAAACTGTATTCTCCGTTTGCGATAAAGGTAGTCGTATATGTCATTCTAGGAACTCTTGTTCCCTTGTCCGAAACGATATTGATGCTCTGAAGCGCATTCTTGTCTTCAAGCATCTCGCGATCGTATGCATCCTTCAGCGAGAATGTCACGACGTCGGCTCCGTCAGCCTCGACCTCGGTCTTGTCCACAGACAATGTGAAAGGCGCAGTATAGGCACTCGGAATATCCTGAGGGACGTCACCTCCCGGCTGTGTCTGGTCTTCGGGGTCTATCGTTCCAGAACAAGCAGCAGCCACGAGGGCTGCTGTCATATAAAGAAGTTTCTTCATTGCTTATGTTAGAATGATGTTGTGATGCTGAAGTTTGCTCCAGTGTACTGAGGGATTGTGCGACATACACCACCTGAACAGATGAAGCCGTCCTTGTAGCGTCCGTAACCGGCTGCGAGGCGTGTACGGCCCTTGGTGTAGCTCACACCGAAGTTGTAGTAGTGCATCTTTGTAGATCCGTGGTTGTACATATCACTTCCCCAGATGCTCCAGTGAGGTGCGAAGTTCACCTCGAGCAAAGCAGCCATCCAGTCCTTCTTGTCCTCCTTTGTAGCAAGGTACTGGAGCTCGAGACGTGTCGAGAATGTAGGAGTCCACTTGTAGAGGAGGTCAGCCACCACGATGTTCGAGAGCCAGGTTGTCTTGAAGTTTCCGTATGTAGGGTTGTACTCCTGCATAGAGTAGAGGAGAACCATCTTGAACTCCTTTGTCCACTGCTTCTCGACATCGAAACTGAAGTCTCTGAAGAGGAGGTTGCCCGGTTTTGCACTTCCCTCCTGTGCAAGAGTATAGTATGTAGAGAAGTTGGCGTGAACCTTCATACCTCTCTTGCCACCGATCTTTGTTCCGCGACGGAAGTTGTAGAACGCATCAACCTGTCCTCCGATCTCACCGCTGTTGAACATATATGTAGACTCGTCACCGAGCTGCGGGTTATACGGATGGAGAGTGGTGAGCATATAGGTATACTGTGTGCTCATTGCCGGAACGTAAGAGATGAGATTGGCAGTAGAGAGGGACTTTGAAGAAATGTTCTGAGTCATCCACTCAAGACGGCGACCGGTTACAGTCACGCCGATACCTCTGCCGTTGTATCCGAGCTCGACGAGCTGAGCGTTTCCTCTCTTAGGAGTCATTGCCACGAGCTTCTTGCCAAGGTCTACATACTCTCCCTTCACGAAAAGTCCGTTCCAGTCGAAGTTGAGTCTTCCCGAATATCCGATAGAGTTAGGGCTTCCGCCTGCCTCCTGTGCATCGATGCCGATCTTCTCGAACTTGTTGAGAACGGATCCCTCGAGAGAAAGGACGATATTGTCAAGACCGATGATGTTTGAAAGAGAAACGCTGAGATCCGCACCTCTGAGCTGAGTGTCAGAGAACTCCATTCCGAGGCGTGGCATACCCCAAAGCGCCTTGAAAGCGATCTTGTCCTCCCAGTTGTATGCGAAACGTGCACCCATAAGAGTGTTGTTCAGACCGAGGAGTCTGTCTTCCCAGCTGCGGAAAAGGAGACCGCTTCCGAACTGATCGTAGAATGTTCCGGCTGTAATCTGGAAATCCTCATCCTTCCAGTTCACATACATATTGCTGAGCGCAAACTTGTTGAGCTCGACAGGATAACCGATCAGGCCAGGATAGTAGCCCTCGAGCTGAAGACCTGCAGAGAAGTTTCCGTTATAGTAGTCAAGCTTGAGATAGTTGTTTGTACCGAAACGGTCATCATCCGGTTCGAATCTGTTCTTCTCATCCGCTACATAAACGTGGTCATTGGTCTCAAAGCTGCCTGTAAGATATCCCTTTTCCTGAGCTGAAAGCGAAAGGGCAGAAACAGCGAGCCCTATGACGAGAAATGCTCTTTTCATCATAAATTATTTAAGGTCAGTTAGTTGTCTTAGGATTATTTAGCGCACTTCTTCACAGCCTCGAAGAGCTCAAGCTCATTGCCAGGCACATAAGAAGTGTGAGAGTAGACGATCTTTCCTTTTCCGTCAATAACGAATACGTGAGGAACCACAGATACGTTCATCGCTCTCATAAAGTCCTGGTTCTTGTCGAAGAGAAGAGTGTAGTCCTCTCCCCATCCGCGGCCCTCTGCGAAAGACTTTGCCTTAGCAAGAAGACGGCTGTCGTCGGTAGACACGGCAACAACGCGGAACTCGACCTCCTCAAGCCAATCAGGAAGAGCATCGTAGATAGCGTCAAGTTCACGGATACAAGGCTTGCAGGATGTCGACCAGAAAGAGACGATCATCGGTGTTCCCTCAGCAAGAAGAGACTTGGTGTTGATTGTCTCACCCTTTGCGTTCTCTACTGTAACAGAAGGTACCTGAGCAGCCGCAACTGCAGAAATAAGGAGTGCAAGACTCAAAAGAAAAGTTCTCATAATTTCTAAATTTTAACGATACGGTACGTATCAAAAGACAATAATTTGACAAAAGTACGCAAAAATATCGGTTCTGCCAAGATTATTTTCTGCGAAACTATGATAACCCATTGAGAAACAGGGATTAAGACAGCATCCTATATAAAGCGACCGTACGCACTGCCTCAGCCACATCGTGGACTCTCAGAATGTCAGCTCCGTTCTGAAGGGCAGCGAGATGAACCACCTGCGTCGCAGGAAGCGAATCCGAAGGAGAAATATTGAAATACTTATAAATCAAGCTTTTACGCGAAACGCCAATCAGGATTCTCGGACAAGTATCGATCCCCTTGAACTCCTTGAGACGCTTGAGCAGTTCATAGTTCTGCTCAATGCTTTTCGCAAAGCCTATGCCCGGGTCAAGAACCCAGTTTCTGATCCCGAAAGCGTCCGCTCTGGCGGCAAAGTCCACAAAATACGCCTTTACATCCTCGACCACATCAGAATAATCAGAAAGCCCCTGCATAGTCTCTGGAGTGCCGCGCTTATGCATAGCGACATATTCAAGTCCAAGTTCGCCGATTGTCGGCAGCATCAGAGGGTCATCCTCACCCGCTGATATGTCATTCACGATGAAGTCTCCTATGAGTTCATACGCCTTGCGGACAACCGAAGCCCAATATGTGTCTATGGAAATACGCAAATCCGGGGAAGCAGCCCTGACAGCCTTCAACACAGGCTCCAGTCTCTCCCATTCCTCATTCTCCCCTACAGGCACAGATCCCGGACGGGTCGAGCAAGCTCCCAGGTCGATGATATCCACGCCTTCCGCTACCATCTGCCCGATGCGGTCTAGCGCCGCATCCACGCCCGAACAGCGGCTGCCTTCGTAGAAGGAGTCGTCAGTCAGGTTCACGATGCCCATTACCTCTATGCGTCTGTCTTTTTCCATATTTCGGGGTGCAAAATTAGTAAAAAGATTCCTCGTCTCCGCTCGGAATGACAGTTTTTGTATACCTTTGTGTAATACACACCAAAACGAATGTTATGCTAGTAGTACTCGAAGGCCTGGACGGAGCAGGCAAATCAACACAGGTAAAGAAACTGAGAGCTTATCTTGAAAGCCTTTTCGGCAACCTTGAATACATCCATTTCCCAAGATACGACGCGCCGGTATACGGAGACCTCATCAGCCGCTTCCTTCGTGGAGACTTCGGCTCGAACGAGGCGGTACACCCTCAGCTGGTCGCACTGCTTTTCGCAGAAGACCGCCACGGTGCGGCGCCACAGATGAAGCAGACGCTCGCGACAGGCGGCACCGTACTGCTTGACCGCTACGTATACTCCAACATCGCCTACCAGTGTGCAAAACTCAAGAACGCAGACGAAGCAGACGACCTCAGAGAGTGGATCTTCAACACGGAATACGGCAATTTTGACCTCCCTGTTCCCGACCTCAACATCTTCCTTGACGTACCTATCGGATTCGTCGAGTCAAAGCTCAAAAGCCAGAGAGGCGGCCAGGATAGAGAATATCTGGACGGAGCCCAGGACATCCACGAGGCAGACATCCAGTTCCAGATCAGAGTCAGGGACATCTACAGAAAACAGTGCGAGCGCGACCCTAAGTTCATCAGAGTGGACTGCTCCGACGAAAACGGCAATATGCTCCCTCCTGACGTGATTTTTGCTAAAGTACAGGCAGTTGTAGACGCTGCCATCAAATAAATTCCATATGAGATATCTTCTCCTCAGACTGAAACGCTTCTGCGGATTCATTACCGGCTTCGTGTTCTTCCTTTCAGGCATCGTAAAGCTTATGGATCCGGTAGGAGCCGGACTTGTGATGAAGGAATATTACGAGTTCCTCCACCTCAGCTTCCTGACTTTCTCGGCAAAGCCGGCCGGAGTCCTGTTCGCCTTGGCAGAAACCGTCATAGGCACAGCCCTCATCACAGGAGTATGGAGAAGAATCACAGCCCAGTGCGCAATCGTGCTGCAGGGCTTCTTCACGATCCTGACGCTTCTCCTGGTAATATTCAACCCGGAGATGGACTGCGGCTGCTTCGGCGAAGCCATCCACCTCACCCACCTTCAGACATTCGTCAAGAACATCATCCTGCTTGCTCTGCTGCTTATCTACTATATCCCACGCAAGCATCTCGGAGAGACACGAAAAAAGAAATACGTTTCATTTGCACTCGTGACGGCATCGGTCGTAGCGTTTACCATCTACTCCTGGATCTCTATTCCAATGATCGATTTCACCGCCTATAAAGCGGGAAGCGAACTCCAGACGAAAAGTTCTTCATACACTGAAGACATCTATGAGTCAGTTTTCAAATACGAGAAGGCCGGCAAAGTCGAGACTTTCACCCTGGACAATCTCCCGGACTCGACCTGGACATTCGTCAGCACCGAGACAGTCAGAAAAGCAGGGACAGAAGACCTGTCAGTAGGGCTTTCATTCTACAGCATTTCCACAGGTGAATACGAGGATGAGCTTGCAGCTGAGGGATCGGTTATGGTCGTGTCCGTATATGACACAAACATTTCCGACAGAAAGTGGGAAAAGACCGAAGCTTTTATGAAGAGAGCGAAAGCGGCCGGATTCAGCGTTATCCTCCTCTGCTCTTCAGAAGAAGGTCTGCCGGCTTCACTCAAAGACAAGGCATACATATCAGACTTCAAGACGCTGGTCAGTATGAACAGGTCTAACGGAGGCGTCACCTATTTCCACAACGGTATGCTCATAAGGAAATGGTCATCCCGCAACGCTCCCGACATCAAGTCTCTTGAAGACATCCGCTCAGCGGATGCGACCGAGGTTTCCATCTCACATAACAGTAAAGGAAGCCTTGGATTCCAAAGCTTCCTTTTATACGTTTTCGTTGTAATGCTTCTGCTCTAGACGCCGATTATTTAGCGTATTCGAACGGCAGCTCTACATTGAAGTCAACATTTACAGCATTGTTGATCTGGTATACGTCGTTCTTTGCATTTGTTACGAACACCGCCATACGGAGGTTCTCCTGAACGAAGTTGTTCCAGTAATAGTTAGGGTCATTCTTCTTCTGGATGTCAGCAAGATTCCAGATAAAGAGGTAGTCTGCTGTCTTGCCGGCCTCGATAGTACCGAGCGAGTGGCCATAATCGTGCACCCTGTTTCCGATCTTTTCGCTGGCATCGATATGACGCACGCACGCATCGTGCATATTTATTTCAGAACTGCTCTGTCTTGCCTGGATGCCATCCTCAAGGAGCATTGCTCCAATGCGATAGTTGCCAGTCTTGGCAGCTTTTACAGTAACCTTGGCAACAACCTGTCCGTCTACAAGCTTCGCATTCACCGCGATACCGCAGGCATCATTCTTCGTTGCAAGGATATCATCCACATAGCCCATATACTGTCCCGAAGTAACTCCAGACTGATAGTAATAGAAACCATAAATATAATCCAGCACGATAGTAGGATTTGACACACCTGATGTCTTGCCAGGTTCATTGAGGTTCGCAACCCTAAGCATTCCTGTAGCCCAATCCCAAGACAGATATGCAGGATCAGGATAACTGCTTGTATATGCGTAGTTGTGAACAGCAGCCTTGACCACCTTGTCCTTGAAAGCCTCATTTGAGTACGCGTCTTCGAGCGCGTTCATCATAGCTCCACAGAATCCGCATCCTGTTCCTGTAAAATGCATAGCCATTACGCGTGACTTGAAGGCTGTGCCTGAAGGGTTAGGGTCTGCCGGTGTCTCAGGAATCTGGACTGAAATAGCTTTGATTGTGATAGGATCCGACACATAAGTCTGATAGCTTGCCCAGATCTCGTGGTCGCCTGCCACTGTAGTGAAGTACTTGAAGTCCTCTACGTTCAAAGCAGTCGTACCCTCATAGAACACTACATCCGAAGTAACAGTGACTCCGTCAAGTTTCACAGTGAGTGTTACATAATCCTCTCCGTCCGACTGGACAAGATTCTTGTCGGCCTTGATCTCCAATACGCCAGAGAGCGAACCGCCGTCATTGTCGCCGCCGCAAGAGATAAGCATCACTGCTGCTGCGAGCAGTGATGCGAATTTCATAATCTTATTCATTACTTAACGATTTTTCCGAAAGTTTTCTCAACCTGTTTAGTCATAAACGCGTCGAGGTTCTCCTCTGTAGCGATAGTCACTCTCTCCACAGTCTTCACCTTAGACACCTCGCTGAAGTCAGTCATAGAACCGACCTTGCGTACCATAGGAGCCTTTGCAGGTGTTCCGTCGAAGTTCATCATTTTAGCAGTCACCTTCTCAGGAGCGACATTGTTGAGATTAGACTTGGCACCGTTCCAGCCTCTTGTAAGAGTGATCTCGGAGATGATAGGAGCAACGATCTCTACTGAACCTGACATAAGAGCGTCATCGCTGAAGCCGAGAGCATTCATATAAAGGAGAGTTCCGTTATAGTCGATAGGCTTGATCACGATCTTGTTGCCGTCCTCAGAGATCTCGACAGGGAATCCAGGATACTGCTCAGTAGCCTCATAGATAGCCACCTGAGAGCCGCCTGACTCACCCACGCCACCTACATAGAACGCATAACCTGGCCAGTTGTGCATTGGCGGCATATAGTATGTGCTGAAAGGAATGATTACAGAACCGTCAGCCTGCACCTGGAAGAACCACTTAGGTCCGAAGTCATAGATAAGCTGAGCCACGTCAACCGACACATAATCTCTTGCAATGAAGAGGTCGTACGGAGCATACCAGTCAAGACGACCGCCTGTGCTGTAATAGTCGAAATCAAGGAAGCCGGTTCCAAGGATACGGCTGTGTCCTCTGAGACGATACTCCTCGAACATATCAGAAAGCATCTGAAGTTCCTCGTACATTCCGTCAACGTCAGCCTTGTTTCCGCCATAGATAGTGTATACAGAATCCGGCATAGGATAAGGGAGTTCCGGCATCTGTGAAGAGATCTCGATTCTTGACTTGTGAGTTACATTGTAATACTCATAATCACCAGTCTCCTCATCTACGATCTGCTTTGCACGGAGCTTCGCGCTTGCAGTCCACTCGCCTGAAATCTTCTGAGCGACAGCGTCATAAGATGAGGCAGGGCCGTTGCCCTCTGCATATGGTGCAGCATAGTCTGCCCAACCTCTTGCAATACCGTTTGCAACCTCCTGGTCAGTAGGATCCACAGTGTTGAATGTATACTCGTCATTACATCCGTATACAGCCATACGTGTAACCTCACCGTCAAGAGTATACACTGAGAAATTGAGGCCCTCTGGAGAGTTGATCTGAGCAAGCTCATCTGCAGTGAACGAGTAGTTGCCCTTGAGGATGCTCTCATAAGTAGCGTCCATATTGAACTGAAGCTGCCACTCTCTTGTGTAGTTCACAGCGTAGTAAGCGCCAGCAATAGGCTGAACGTTACCGTTTCTGTCCTTGCCTGCCTTGATGTTGAATGATGCAAAGTATGGATCGTTGGCCTCAAGTGCAGTCACCTCGATAACAGGCTTAGGCTGAGTAGCTGCCTTTGTCCTGAACTCCTCGACGATGAACTTCTGGGTTTTTCCCTGAGGATCACCCCAAGCGTTGATGAGGATTCTGTAGCGTGTATCCTTGTTGAGAGGCTCAGTGAACATAGACATCGCATTGATCTCCATTTCACCCTGTCCCATAGTAGCACCCTCGTAGTAGCCACCTACAGAAGCGATGAACCACTGAACGTTCTCCTCGCCACCGCAAAGGTCAGTCAACGTGTTGTATGTAGCATCGTCCATAATCATATATACGTACATATACACGTTGTCATCCGGCTCGAAGAAGATCTTTGCATCAAGCGGTGTAACATCGTACACATCCACATTGAAATCTGCATCAAGTTCCTCAGGAGCCTTCATCTTGAACTCCACCTTCTGGAACTCACCTGTCCACTGCGCTGTGTTCCAGTCATACAAAGGAATGATGTATGAAGGATACCAGCCAGAGATACCGATCTCCTGCTCGATCTCCTCCTTTGACGAACCCCATCTGAACTCTCCTACGAGGAAGAGACCAGGCTCGTTAGGGAAGATGTCCTCGTGGATATCGAGTTCCTCGCCGTCAACGATCTCATAGAGATTGTCAGCGTTGTACACCATTGTAGAGTCGTTCTTGATGTAGCGGCCTCCGATGTTACCGTTCTGGATAAGGCGGGCAACGTCAGTTGTACCATAAAGCTTTGTAGCCTTGTTGTATGTAGCAAGGCTGGTGTAGCCGTAACGAAGTACGTGACCTGCCTCCTTCACCTTCTCAGGAACTGTAACGTGCACCTTGAATCCGTCATAGTAAGTCTCAACGATCTTCACAGTCTCGTCGAAAGTATACTTCTTGGTAGTGAACTCAAGTGAAATTCTCTCGGAGAACTCGCCGTTTGAAAGGCCTGCTACAGCGTAAAGATGATAATGAGTATCCTGAACGACACCCTCAGAGATTCTGAGAATCTGCGCAGGCTCTACTGTCACAGCTGTACCTGTCTTCTTGAGCACAGCATCAGACACAAGCATAGCTTCCTCGGAAATGACGTAATACATTTCCACAGAGTTCGGAGCTGTCACGCGAAGTTCCACATAATCAGCTCCCACTTCCTTGATAGAAAGCGAAAAGTCGCCGACTCCCTCCTTCTGGCATCCTACGAACGAAAGGCAGAACGCACAAAGTGTAGCCAAAAACGACACTTTAAGTAACTTTTTCATTTAAATTTATTGATTTTGATTAATAATTGTCACCACATAAAAGTGTATCGGGGCAAAGATAAACTTTTTTCGTTATTTTGCAATCATATTACTATCTTTGCGTCGCAAAATTCAAAACGGACAGAAATGAACAATCATCCACTTTTGGCGGTGTCGCCTATCGACGGACGCTATTCGCGTCAGACAGAACCACTTAGAGAGTATTTCAGCGAGTATGCACTCATCAAGTACCGCGTTCGCGTAGAGATCGAGTACTTCATTGCTCTCTGCCAGATTCCTCTTCCTCAGCTTGCAGACTTCGACCCAGCGAAATTCGAGGCTCTAAGAGGCATCTACAGGAATATGACTCCTGAGGATGCCGCAAAGGTGAAGGAGATCGAGAAGGTGACAAACCACGACGTAAAGGCTGTGGAGTATTTCATCAAGGACCGCTTCAAGGAGATGGACATCCTCAAATGGGGAGAGTTCGTTCACTTCGGCCTTACATCACAGGACATCAACAACACATCTGTTCCGCTTTCATTCAAAGAGGCGATCGACGAGAGCTTTATGCCTCTTCTCAAGGAGGTTCTCGGACTCATCAAGGGAATGGCTGAGGACTGGAAGGACATCTCTATGCTCGCAAAGACTCACGGCCAGCCTGCTTCACCTACACGTGTAGGCAAGGAGTTCAACGTGTTCGCAGTACGTCTCGAGGAGCAGATCCGCCAGTTCGAACTCCTCACCTACCCTGCAAAGTTCGGTGGTGCGACAGGTAATATGAATGCGCACAAGGTGGCATATCCTGCAGTAGACTGGATCGGCTTCGGCAACGATTTCGTGGCTTCACTCGGTCTCAAGAGATCGTTCCCTACAACTCAGATCGAGCACTACGACAACCTCGCATCGCTCTTTGACTGCCTCCGCAGAATCAACACCATCCTCATTGACTTCGCACGCGACATCTGGACATACATCTCAATGGAGTATTTCCGTCAGAAGGTGAAGGCAGGAGAGGTAGGATCGTCAGCAATGCCGCACAAGGTGAACCCTATCGACTTCGAGAACGCAGAGGGCAACTTCGGTGTAGCCAACGCACTCTACACCCATCTTTCGATGAAGCTCCCTATCTCACGTCTCCAGCGCGACCTCACAGACTCGACAGTGCTCCGCAACATCGGAATGCCGCTCGCACATTCTATGATCTCGCTGAACTCATTGAAGAAGGGTCTCGGCAAGCTCATCCTCAATGAGGAGGCAATCCGCGCAGACCTCGAAAGAAACTGGGCTGTGGTAGCAGAGGCAATCCAGACAATCCTCCGCAGAGAAAATTACCCGAACCCTTACGAGACGCTCAAGGCGCTCACTCGTACAGGTGCGGGCATCAATCACGAAATTATCGCAGACTTTATCGAGACTCTCGAAGTTTCAGAATCTGTAAAGGAGGAGCTTCGCGTCATCACTCCTTGGACATATACCGGATTCTAGGACAAGGTCAGGCTGAAATATCATTCGATAATATAGACATCTTCGCCAGGGACAGCAAACTTGTATTGCTCTCTGGCGAATTTTTCTAATGTGTCGAGGTCTGTCTCACGCTGATCGATGCTGCCATCCATCGCCTCGATCTGGCGACGGTACTCCTCGATCTGCCTCTCCTGGCGCTTGAGTTCTCTTCCCTGCTTCACCCATAGGATGAGAGTGTTGCCGGAACCGAACAGCCAAGATCCGATGAAAACGATCATAACCATTGTGATAAACCAGGCGGTCCTTCTGTTCTCACCTCTGTAAAAACCTCTTATCTTATCTCTAATTTCCATATTATTGCTGAATCTGTCCGACAAATTTATAAATTTGTGCAGATAAATTAAATTAATTTTCGAGATGACCGGCAAACATTACTTCAACAGACATAGCAGAAGGGGTTCATACGATCTCTTCTCTACTTACAACTATTTCGTCCCAGGATATTCAGGGCTTCTTTGGACCGTACTCCTCTTCCTTGCGGGAATGCTTCTGGGCGGAGTAGTGATGGCAGGACTTCAACTCTGCCTGTCTACTGAATTCGCCACCACATACGGAATGGTGATCATCTACCCTATACAGTTCATCCCAGCTATGCTCTTCGCATCTGCAGCGAGCCGCAGAAACGAAGGATTCGAGCCCGGCTACGCCATCGACAGCAGCAATTTCGGAGGAAGGAAAGGTTACGCTATGGCATTGATCGTGAGCGCAATGGCTCTTGCTGGAGCATTTGTGATCGAGCCGATCTCTATGCTTCTTCCTGAAATGTCGGAGGTTATGAAGGCGGCGATGGAGATGCTTCTGAACGGACCGATATGGATCGTACTTCTTTCTGTTTCAGTATTCGCTCCTTTCTTTGAAGAGTGGCTCTGCCGAGGCATCATCCTCAGAGGTCTCCTCACCAAGGTGAAGCCGGTTTGGGCAATCGTGATCTCAGCAGCTTTCTTCGGTCTCATCCACGGCAACCTCTGGCAGGCGATCCCGGCATTCATCATCGGCCTCATCCTCGGCTATGTATACTATAAGACCGGTTCACTCAAGCTGACTATGCTTATGCACTGTGTCAACAACACGCTTTCAGTGATCGTAAGCAGAATCCCAGGAATGGAGGATGTGGAGTTCTTCGCAGAGATAATGAGCCCTTGGGCGTATGTCCTTGTGGTCATCGCCTTCGCAGTAGTTCTTGCCAGCGGACTTGTGATTATGAAATCCATCCCTCAGAAGGAGGGCAACCTCGGAGGCTGCGACGCTTTGGAGCAGCTATAAGGTAGAGATAAAGTTTTCGGCAGCTTCGATAGAATCCAGTTTTCCTACATCAAGTAGTTTAAGATCCTGTGCCACAACGCCATATATCGGCTTTCGCACAGCTGCCCACAGATAGAAATCCCTGATGGGGAATGCCGCACCGGCAGTTCCTTCTGAAGGGATTTCCTTTGTTTTCACATATTCCTCCATCAGTTCGAACACTGTGTCGGACATAATGTGTATTCCCGAAAATGCATAGGCCACGCAGTCATCAGGGCTGATGTTCCCGTCTGCCATTATGCACTCTCCGCTCGAATTGTTCTTCCATCCTACAAGACGCATATCCGACGGATCGAAAAGGAACGAGCGTGACGACTTGCGTCCGCTCACAAGAAGAGTCGCCACGGCTTCCGGCTTCACATTGGAGGCGAACCATCCAATATCCGCATTCGAGAATATGTCCACATTGTGGATCAGGAAAGAACCGCATCCATCCAGATACCTCCTTGCGTGCAGAACCGCTCCACCAGTTTCAAGAAGTCGGTCCCTCTCGTCACTCACTTCCATAGGAAAGAGTCCGCTATGGTCACTGATCCAGCCCTCGAGCATATCCGCGAAATGGTGTACATTTACCACTGCCCCTTCGATGCCGGCAGCCTTCAGCTTCCGCACTACGTGCTCCAGCAGCGGCTTGCCGCACACAGGCACCAACGCCTTCGGCATCGTATCAGTTATAGGCTTCAGCCTGGTACCGAGACCGGCTGCAAATATCATAGATTTCATCGGACAGTCTGTTTAGTTGTAGGTTTCTGAGATTTTCTGTTCGCGATGGATGAGTCTCACTCGCACATCCGGATATTTCTCGGCTATATGATGAGCGACGTGCTCGGCACTGTAAACCGAACGGTGCTGGCCGCCGGTGCAGCCGAAAGACACCATAAGATTCGAGAATCCCCTGCTTCGATATGTCTCAACGTGGGAGTCCACAATCGAATAGATATGCTCAAGGAAGCCGGTTATCTCACCGTCATCCTCAAGGAATCTTATCACCGGCTCATCACGGCCTGTAAGTTTCTTATAAGGCTCATATCTTCCTGGATTATGTATTGATCTGCAGTCAAATACATATCCGCCTCCGTTTCCCGAAGGGTCCTGAGGAATGCCCTTCCTGAAAGAAAAACTGTACACCTTCACTTCAAGTTTACCCTCCTCCGCCGGCTCCTCCTCAAAACGAGGGAGCGCCACCATACGGCGGAGTGTTTCTGTAAGATACGGATAAGCCTCGAACGGCTGTTCAAGCAGTTCCGCCAAAGCCTCCACTGCAGCAGGGATCGAAGTGACGAAATTGGCCTTGTGCTCCACCCAGCCTCTGAATCCGTATGCCCCCATCACCTGAAGAAGACGGAAAAGACGGAAAAGACGAAGTCTCTCATTGAATTCAGTCTCATCGAACGGCTTTATTTCCTTGAGTGCATCCTTATAGGCCTCGACCATTCTCGACTGGAGTTCCTTCGGGAACCTTGCCCTGGCCTGCCATACGAACGACGCAATGTCATAATATATAGGACCACGACGACCACCCTGGAAATCAATGAAATACAGTTCACCATCCTTGACCATCACGTTCCTCGCATTAAAATCCCTGTAGAGGAATGTATCTGTATCGTCCTTGAGGAGATCCGCAGCAAAACGCTCGAAATCATCCTGGAGAAGAACCTCATTGAACTCGAGTCCGGAAGGCTTCAGGAAACAGTATTTGAAATAGTTCAGATCGAACATCACCATCCTCAGATCGAATGACGGCTGAGGGTAGCAGACAGAGAAGTCAAAGTCCTCCGCACCCTTGAACTGGATCTTCGGAAGCGCAGCCATCGCTTTGCAGAGCAACTGCTCCACCTCCTCCATACCTTCTCCGCTCTTGCGCACCTTCACGAGCCTGTCGAAAAGGATCTCGTCGCCAAGATCCACCTGGAGATATGCCATCCTGTCTTCGCTCACCGCAAGCACCTCCGGCACGGCTATCCCTTTCGAACGGAAGTGCGAGGCGATCGCAAGAAAAGCCTCGTTCTCCTTGACATCGGTACCTATGACTCCAATGCAGGAATGTCCTGCTCCCGAGATGCGGAAATACCTCCTGTTGCTCGCCGAACCGGCAATCGGAGCGACAGTTTCAGGGTTTTCGTGAAAAACTGAACTATATAATGTACTCAAGCGTTTCATAGGGCATAAATTTATTGCGAATTTAAGAAATTGTTGGACAAAAAAGATTAAATTTGTTGGATTTAAATTCAAAACAGAGATGCTTAATTTCGCTTATTGCTCGGACAAGTACCAGTACACAATGGGAAAATCCTTTTACGACAGCGGTATGAAGGACCAGCACGCCGTATTCAATATGTTCTACAGAAAGGCTCCGGAGAACAACAACTGGGCTGTAGTCAGCGGTATTGACGAAGTGCTGGAAATGATCGGGAATCTGGGAAATATGGACCCGGAATTCTTCGAGAAATTCCTTCCCGGAGAGGAATACAAGGACTATAGAGGATACCTCTCGTCGATGAAGTTCACCGGAAACGTATATGCAATGCGCGAAGGCGAGATCGTCTTCCCTAACCAGCCTATCATCATAGTCGAAGGACCTCTCATCGAGGCTCAGGTGCTCGAGACACCTATACTGTGCATTATGAACCACCAGATGGCGGTAGCCACAAAGGCGTCACGCGTATGCCGCGCCACCAACCGTCCGGTAAGCGAATTCGGTTCACGCAGGGCACACGGTCCTTGGGCTGCCACATATGGAGCCAAGGCTGCTGTCATCGCAGGCTGTGCCTCGACATCGAACATCCTCACCGGAGTGATGTACGACTACGGTTCAGCCGGTACTATGGCCCACAGTTATGTGACATCATTCGGATGCAGCGTCAAGGGAGAATACACTGCGTTCGACACATACATCAAGACACATATGAATGAGCCTCTCGTTATGCTCATCGACACATATGACACCCTCCGCTGTGGTGTCCTCAATGCGATCAAGGCATTCAAGGACAACGGCATCGACGACAGCTACGAGGCCGGCTACGGCATCAGGCTCGACAGCGGCGACCTTGCATACCTCTCAAGCGAGTGCAGAAGAATACTTGACGAGCACGGACTCACAGGCTGCAAGATCTACGCGACAAACTCGTTGGACGAGTACCTCATCACAGACCTCGAGCGTCAGGGAGCCTGCATCGACTGCTACGGAGTGGGCGACGCCATCGCCACCAGCAAGGCGAACCCTTGCTTCGGCAACGTCTACAAGCTCGTCGAGATCGACGGCCAGGCAGTTCTGAAGCGTTCGGAGGACAAGATCAAGCTGATCAACCCAGGATTCCAGGTAACATACCGAATTATGGTCAACGACCCGTCGAAGGGCGAGATCTTCAAGGTTGACGTGACCTGCCTTCGCGGAGACGAACTCAGCAAGAAGATCGAGAACGGAGAGGAATTCACTGTATGCGACGAGTTCGACCGTTACAAATACAAGACATTTGAGGCAGGAGAATACCAGGCCTTCACTTTGCAGAAGAAGGTCATCGAGAACGGTGTCAACATCGCTCCGACATACACGCTTGCCGAGAAGAAGGCATTCTGCCACGACGCCCTTATGCATTTCAGCCCGAGCGAGCGTCGACTCATCAATCCGCACTATTACAAAGTCGACATATCTGATGACCTGTACAACCTCAAGATGGGCATCATCAACAGACTGGTCAAAGAAATCAAAGAATTCAAGTTATGAGAAACACCGCGTTAGCAGTCGTGGATATGCTCTACGACTTCATTGACGGAAGTCTTGCCTGCCAGAACGCAGACAACGCAGTACAGGAAACACTGAAATACATCGACAAGCAGACCAAAGGTCAGGGCGGCGAGGAGCACGAAATCCTCGACACCTTCCCTATCCTATTTGTCAGAGACCACCATCCTGCTGACCACTCTTCATTCAAGGAGAACGGCGGCATCTGGCCATCACACTGCGTGGCAGGTACAAAGGGCGGCGAGATCCACAGCGACCTCGCGCCATATGCCAACGAAGAACTCACATTCGACAAGGGATGCGACAAGGCGGTGGAGCAGTATTCAGGCTTCGACGCTATGAACGAGGCCGAGCAGTCACTTGGAGAGATCCTTGAGCTGCTTGACACAACAGACATTTATGTCTGCGGAATCGCAACGGAATACTGCATCAAAAACACCTGTATGGACCTCCTGAAGGCTGGTTTCAAGGTACATCTCCTTAAGAATTGCCTCGGTTATGTTGATTATGAAGGACACCTCAAGGCACTCGAGGAAATGGCGGCAGCGGGCGTAAGTATTGAATAATCAATATTTTTTCGTACCTTTGCCGTCTTGTTATGAAGAAACTGGCATCTAAAATATGGGTTCCGGTATTGCTCGTGACAGTGGCTGCCATCCAGTCATTCGGCATCGATGCAAGCCGCGCCGTCGGTCTGAGAAGGCTGGCGGATTCGCTTGCAATGAGCAATATCACCGACTCTACAGCTGAGGATTTCCGCCTTGCGGACTCGGCTGCTGTCGCTATTGACAGCCTTCTGCCGGACAGTCTTCTCATCGACTCGCTCGTAGTTGACACACTCGCTGTCGACTCTCTCGAGATCGAGACTCTCGTACTTTCAGCAAGGGACACCATCAAGATTCCGGACTCTCTCCAGTACACGGATCCGTTCTTCTACAAGTACTACATCGCGGTCAAGGACTCCACAACCAGACGCGAGGTAAGAGACTCGCTTATCCAGATAGGCGACACTCTCGAGCTCCTGAAGCTTGACTCTCTCTACATCAAGGACTCAACTGAGACAGCCATCGCAAAGCACAACGCCTGGTATGCATCGCTCTCAAGACAGGAGCGCAAGAAGTATGACGCTATGCAGGCACTGCCGGCACTCATCGCCAAGGCCAACAGAAAGATTGCGGTGAAGGACAGCATCCGTGCAGTCAAGGACAGCATCATCCAGAACACTCCTCGCATCCTCGAGACATTTGCATTCCCAGACTCGATGCAGTACAAGCGAATCGTCACCTGGACGCACGACAGGGACTTCCACGATATCGTAAACCTCAGAGACCAGTCACCTGACTCTTCCTACAATTTCAATTTCAACGAATATCCTTTCTACAAGAAGGACGTCAACGTCACATATCTTGGTGTTGCGGGAACCCCTGCACAGCTTTATGACTACTTCGAAAGACAGGAAGAGGAGAATGCAATCTTCTACACTCCGTACAAGCTCTGGAGTTATTCTCCGGGAACTCTTCCGAAGTACAACACCAAGACTCCATATACCGAGCTCTGCTACTATGGTACTCTTTTCGCTAACACCGAGAAGGAGGAATCGAACATCAAGATTCTCACGACGCAGAACATCACGCCGGAGCTGAATCTTATGCTTCAGTACCACAGATTCGGAGGAAACGGTATGCTTGCAAGAGAGGATACAGACAACAGAAACGCAGTGATCGCCCTGAACTATACGGGCAAGAAATATCTGATGCACTCCGGCTTCATCTACAACAAGGTGGAGAAGAGTGAAAACGGAGGTATCCGTGACCTTACCTGGATCCGAGACACTACTGTAGACGCCCGAGAGATCGAGGTGTATCTCAAGAATGCAAGCAATCTTTTGAAGAAGAACACAGTCTTCCTTGACCAGAGCTACAGAATTCCATTTACATTCCTCGACAAGGATGTGCGTGCGAAGAAAAAGGAGGAAAAGCGCAAGGCATTCGTCAGGGACAGCATTCTGACCTACGGAGACTCTGCTGCGATCGCAGCATTGGAGGAAGCGGAGGCTGTGGCTGCAATCATCGCGGAAAGACAGAATGAGATTGCGGCAGACACCATCAAGACAGACATCACTACTGCCTTCATCGGCCACAGCAGTGAATATTCTGTCATCCGCAAGACATACGATGACAACATCTCGTCATCAGACAAGTATGCACGTGAGTTCTATCAGGACAGATTCTACATAAACCCGACAACGAGCCACGACTCACTCAGAGTGATGAGACTGGAGAACAAGGTGTTCATCAGACTCCAGCCTTGGAAGAGCGACGGCATCGTATCGAAGCTTGACGTAGGACTTGGAGACAAGCTCCTGTCATACTACAGTTTCAACCCTGTGGACTACCTCAAGGGGCAGCACAATGTCCTTCAGAACTCCGTTTATCTGTACGCGGGCGCACAAGGACAGTATGACAAATACCTTCAGTGGAACGCAAAGGGAAGATACACCTTCCTGGGTCACGAGATCAACGACTTCGGCGTTGAAGGAAACCTGACTTTCAACGCGTATCCGTTCAGACGACACAGAAAGAGCCCGCTCACCTTGGACGTACATTTCGAAACAAACCTCAAGGAACCGGACTATTATCAGCAGCATCTGTACACAAACCACTACAAGTGGGATAACGACTTCGGAAAGATATCCACCACAAAACTTGAGGCCAATCTCTCCATCCCGAGATGGAAGATGTCGGCAGGTTTCGGATACGGATTGCTGAGCAACAACATATACTATGACAACCTCGGCATCGCGAGACAGAACCCCGATCCGATGAGCGTCATAACTGCATCATTGCAGAAGGACTTCCAACTTTGGAAGTTCCACCTCGAGAACAGAGCGAAGCTGCAGTTCTCTTCCAATGAGGAAGTGATGCCGCTGCCGCTTCTGGCACTCAACCTCAGATACTATTTCCAGTTTGACGTCGTGAAGAACGTTATGGAAATGCAGATAGGACTCAACGGAACATTCACCACAAAGTGGTATGCACCGGCATATAATCCGGTACTCGGAGTGTTCCACAACCAGACAGAAGAAAAGTTCGGAAACTGTCCGTACATCGATGCTTTCGTGAATGTACAGTGGAAGAGAGTCAGCGTCTTCGTCAAGGCCGTGAACCTGAATATGGGATGGCCTAATAAGTCGATCGACTACTTCACCGCTGCCGGCTACATCGCGCCACAGAGAGCAATAAAGTTCGGAATCACCTGGCCTTTCTATGTCTTTGCAGGAAAAAAAGGAACAACTAGTGCATCTGGTGTCGGAGCCACGGGAGGTGGCAGGGGCAACAGCCGCCAGTCAAGCGGTATGAACGCAGGCAGAGGCGGAATGGGCACTGCAAACAGAAGATAATGAAGTTAACAGACAAGAAGATCAGAAGAACAAGATGCCTTTTCATTACACTCGCGGTGATCTGCATCACCCCACTCTGTGAGAGAGGACGCCTCCTCAGCGGCGCAAGAAGCCACGAGGACTTTTATTCAGGAAAGGATCTTGTATGCGCAATAGACCTCGGTGACGATATGCTAGGTGCGCACGGCCTCGAAACAGGCTTTAACTATGAGCTCCTCAACAGGTTTGCTCAGGAGAACAATTGTAATGTCAGTGTAGTAGTAGCGGGAAGAAAGAAGAATGTCAATTACCTGGATTCGCTGAAGGCAGGAAAGATTGACCTGCTTATTATGCATCACGAAGATTTCGAAGCAGTTGATGACCTCAACATCTCGTCAAAGGTCAACGACTGTTCAGCTTGGATAGTAGGTGACCAGGACCTCAACGGCATCAGACAGATCAACGGCTGGCTATCATACTTCAGCAACACCGAGGAATTCGGACAGATGGAATCGAGATACTTCAGGTCACACAACCCTGTCAAGCGAGCTGAAAAAGGTGTCAAGACTCGCACTGTGAGTCCATATGACGAGCTTTTCAGAAAGTACGCGAGAGATCTCGGTTGGGACTGGAGAATGCTCGCCGCAGTCGTATACCAGGAATCCAAGTTCTCTATAAATTCAAGGTCGCACCGTGGCGCTACAGGACTTATGCAGGTTATGCCTAGAACAGGTGAGGTGTACAATGTACACAACCTCATCGATCCTGAGGAGAACCTCTACGCAGGAACAAGACACCTGAAGAGACTCGAGAAGCTTTACACCGGAAAGGGTATGGCACAGGACGAGATCGTAAAGTTCACACTCGCTGCATACAATGCGGGAGAAGGTCGAATCAAGGACTGCCGCAGCTTCGCAGCATCCCAGAACATCGACAACAACAGTTGGGACGAGATTGTAAAGATCATCCCTCTTATGAGAGAGGACTCCATCCTTGAAGAGGAGTCTGTAAAACTTGGAAAGTTCCAGGGATACGAGACCATCGCCTACGTAGACAACATTATGAACATCTACGAGGCCATCTGCACAATCTGCCCAGAGAAATAATTATCTGACTCTCACTGTCTCCGCAGGATCTACCCTCGAAATGAACAGTGAAGGTATGAGCAGGAGCAGCATTATCGCCGCAAAGACAGCGGCATCAGCAAGGAACACAGTTCCGAAATCAAGATTTACCGGCACGAAAGACACAAAGTAATTCTCAGGATCAAGCCTGAGAATGTGTGTCTTGTCCTGTATGAAACACAACAGGAAAGCCAGGGCATTGCCCAATACCATTCCCTTCAGAACAAGAACGGCCGAACTGGCAAGGAAGACTTTCGCAATCGATCTGTCCGTCATTCCCAATGACTTGAGCAGTCCGATAGTTGAAATGTTTTCGAACAGCATTATAAGGAGGCCGGAAATCATATTGAATCCTGCTACAATCGTCATCAGCAGGAGAATGAAGAACACATTGAAATCAATGAGCCCCAGCCAGTCGAACAGTTGAGGGAAACGTGAAACGGAGGACATTGCAACAAGCACATCGTCTTCCTCCGAGGCGTACGCATTCATCTTGAATCCGATCTCGTCTGAAGCGGCCTCTATATTCTGCTCATCTCTGTATCCGTCCTTGAGCATAACCTCCAGCATAGATGCCTGACCTTCCTTCCATCCGTTCAGACGGCGGAGGTCAGCGATATCCGCATATATCAGATACCTTCCGTCGGTCTCCACAAGACTTTCATAGATACCTGCCACATTGAACTGTCTCAACTTAACGTTGTCACCTATGAAATAGGTCAGCATCCTGTCACCTACAGCCAGACCAGACCTCTCTGCAAATGCAGAAGGGATGCATACTCCCAATATTACTGAATCCGGCATTTGTATGCCTGCATCGGATGCAGACGCATCAGTGACACCTTTAACCATCACTCCGAAGATCTGGTCGCTGTTCTTCACTATTCCAGCCCTATAAACCACTGGCTGTACAGACTCCACAGCCTCAATTGCAAGGATTTCATCCATATAGGACGGGGCCGAATTCACGGGTGTCGACTCTTCCAGATAATTCAGACGCGGAAGGGTCAGTTGAACATCGCCTGTCACTCTTGACACCCCGTTACGGATTTCAGTACGGAAACCCGACGACACGGCCACGGCAACGATCACCACAAGGAAACTGACCGTAATGCACGACATTACGATCCTCTCCTTGAACCGGATCCTCGAGGCTATGAAGAATGACACATCCATATCTATTTCTTAAGGGAGTCAAGACGTGCGTTTGCAAGCATCCTGTCCTTTTCGGTACCATACTGTGCAAGGAGTTCAAGGTATTTGATCTCCTGCTTGACATTGCCCATCCTGCGTGCTGCAAGCGAAGCGTTTCTGATGGCGATATAATCATCCGGTCTGCTCTTGAGCACCTTTGCATAACACTTGAGAGCCGACTTGTAATCCTTCTTCACACTGAGATGATATGAGCCGATATTATTGAGGAACTCGATATTGTCCGGATAAAGCTTCATCATCTTTTCAGAGAGCACCTTGAACGCCTCATATGAAGACGGAGTGCCGATGTTGAAGAAAGTGTAGCAATATTCCTGAATCGCTTCAGGGAAAAACGACGGATCGATCACAGCACCTTCATATTCCCATCCTCCATTGGAAGAAGCCACCTCATCCGCAAGAGCGAGAAGGCTTACAAGAGCCATATCCGGGCTCTCCTTCTCATAGGCCACGTATGCGTTGGCCTTCATAAAACGGAACTCCAGTTTCTTCGGATAGGCTGCGATGGCCTTGTCCACTGCCCTGAGCGCCTCACCATAGAGTTCGTCGTCAAAGACACTGACCTGGAAATAGCAGATGTCAGTTCCAAGGCTGTCCTTGATGGTGAGTATAGGGTCCATACCGAGGTACTTGCTGGAGGTCTTCTTCAGCACGTCCGAACTCTGAGCCTTTGTAAAATAGTAGTCGAATCTGGCAGCAAGCATAGTCTCATTCAAAGAGTCTGCCTTCTCCCAGTTCTCCAGAAGGGTCTCCACTCCCACTCCGGCAAGCCCTCCCTTAGACACAAGGAGGTTGTATTTTCTTTCAAAGTCCTGACTCTGTGCCTGCGCAGACATAGCGACTGCCACGAACATCATCAGGAATGCTCCTATATATTTCTTCATTTATCCTTTATTTGATATCCATCCTGATCCTTCTGCTCTGAGGATGCAGACTGTTGCATCTGTTGCCGAGATTCTTCACGAATCCAAGCGCCAGTCCCTGGTGTCTTATGAGAAGATAGCCTAAAGGCGCATCCGGGAATACTACATTGTCCCTGTGCAGATATGCCAACGCGGTCTGACGGTCCACCTCCACAGACGGATAAGCTTCATCCGACAGCATAAGCGACAAAGCGAGATCGGCATCAGGCACAAGGTTCTTGCCCTTCACCATACCCACCGCACATCCTGCGGCGATAACGTGCAGGGCACTTTCCGCCGCTGCAACCTCCGCCGCGATCTCTGCAGGAACGGCAGTCAGCGTCTCCCCCTTCCAGCGGAACACCGCCTTCACATTGAGGAGTCTGTCCAGATCCTTAGGCACAGGCAGTTCCTTCGAATTTCTCGAAGGACGCGACTTCGGCCGTCTGATGCTGTCATAGCCGACTCCGGAAGTCTTCCTTACTACAGCACAGTACTGTCCCTCACCTTCCACCAATCCAGGAACGAGACTGTATCCGAGCTTCGTCTTCAACACTCCCGGCATATCGCCAAGCACATCCTCTTCAGTAAGATACTCCGCGCCCAACTCATCCGCGATCCACTCCACATTGCCGTCATTCTCATACCTGTTGAACGTGCAGGTCGAGTACACCAGCAGACCTGACTCCGCCAAGGCCGGCCATACATCTGCAATGATTCTCCTCTGACGGGCCTCGCACAGCGCCACGTTGTCTTCCGACCACTGTCGCTGAGCCTCCTCGTCCTTGCGGAACATTCCCTCACCCGAGCAAGGTACATCAGTGACGATGATATCGAAATATCCCGGCAAAGCCTGGAAGGCGCGAGGGTCATCCGAAGTGACCACCACATTCGGGTCTCCCCAGAGAGCCGCATTGTCGGCGAGGATTCCCACCCTCGCCTTCATCACCTCGTTCGACACAAGGATGAATCCGTCTCCGAACGCTTCGCGCAGCGATGCGGCAAGGTCAGTGGTCTTACCGCCCGGTGCCGCACAGAGGTCAAGCACCCTTACAGGTCTGCCTGACGGCTTCGGGAACGTCTCCAGCATCTTCCTGAAGGCATAACCCACAAACATCGACGACGAATCCTGCACATAGTATGCACCTGCGTGAAAACAAGGGTCAAGCGTGAAGACCGGTCGTTCAGGAAGTATCCTGCCCAAATCATTCCAGGCAACCTGACGTCCATCGGGAGCGTCACACTTCTTGAAAGGGTTGAGCCTCACCGCTACAGACGGAGGGGTGTCAAAAGCAGAAAAAGCGACAAGGGCATTTACGCTCCCTATCGCCTCTTCGAGGTATGTCCTGAATGATTCCTTTACATTCATACTATGCAAGATTTGACGGATCGAATCCCTTCGGATACATAGACGGGTCTATACCCTCCGGCATTCTGCCTTCCGACAATGCTACGAGCGCATCGACCACCTTGTCAAGCGCATCCTTTATCTTTCCGCCCAGAAGGGCCTTCATCATAAAGTTAAGCTCCGCTTCAAGCACGATCTGGAAATCTGTCTTGTAAGGATCGGAAGCCGCATCGAAATGCATTGTCAGCTTGAACTGGAACGGCGCTCCGTCGTCAGCGAATTCGATTCGCGAATACGGCACCCTGTTTGTCACCTTCACACCGATGTTGAAGCCCTGCACTGTAGCGTGGAGAGAATCAAAATCCGCAGTGACATCCGCCTTCTTGTCCTCAGGGAGGAACTGAAGGAAGTTGCGCATATCCACAAAGGCCATATAAAGCTCATACGGAGCTTTGGAAACGACAGCTCTTTTGCTCTTGAAGTCTACAGCCATACTACTCGTTCTTTCCCCAAGTCGAAGGAGAGTATCTCCACTCCTTGAGAACGTTGATGTCAGACTCCTTGATGTAACCGATCTCCGAAGCGACTTCGATGAGAGTGTCGTAGTTAGACAATGTTGTAAGCTCCACATCATCAACCTCGAACGCCTTGCGCGACTGAGGGAAGTTGTATGAGAAGATTGCAACCATACCCATAATATCAGCGCCCGCATTGACCAAAGCGTTCTTCGCCGCAAGGCTGCTCATACCTGTAGAGATGAGATCCTCCACGATGACAACCTTTGCTCCCTCAGGAAGAAGTCCCTCGATCTGAGAGCCTGTACCGTGATCCTTCGGTTTAGGTCTTACATAGCAGAAAGGCTTTCCGAGCATATGCGCAACAAGGTAACCGTGCGCGATGGCACCGGTAGCGACACCTGCGATGACCTCAACGCCAGGATAGTTCTTCTGGATGATGTCAGCCATCCAACGGCAGATATTCTCGCGTGCCTCAGGATAAGAGAGCACCTTTCTGTTGTCGCAGTATATTGGAGATTTCCAACCTGAAGCCCAAGTGAAAGGATTTTCAGGTCTCAACATAACGGCCTTGATGTCAAGAAGGGACTTGGCCACAGCTTTCTCGATAGATTCCATAGTTATTCTTTTTGATTGTTTTTCAGTTCTTCTGCGTATCTTTGCACAGCATCGAGCGTGCCAAAGTACACGTGTCTTGCAAAGATAATAAAATTATAGGTCAAATGTACAAGATATACTTCGAAAAGAGGTGCATTATAATATGCGATCCTGGCGAACAGGCCCTGACCGACCCGAACGCCATTCTCTTCAACCTCGGATCGAGCATTGACATACACACTCTCGTGGGAATGTTCGAGGAATCAGACAGTCTCCACAGGATATACATCCCTTCCGAAGACGTCCAGGACACATACCGCAGGATCTGCGCTGAATTCTACGAAGTCAACGCCGGAGGCGGACTCGTCAGCAACAGGCGCGGCGACTATCTCCTCATCAGCAGGAACGGACTGTGGGACCTGCCGAAGGGTCATCAGGACCCGGGCGAGGATATTGCAGTGACCTCACTCAGGGAAGTGCAGGAGGAGACCGGCATCGACCAGCTCCAGCTTGGGGACCTGATCTGCATCACCGACCACTGCTACATAAGGAACGGAATCTGGCATCTCAAGCACACTTATTGGTATGAAATGCTCTACACCGACCCTACGGATCTCACTCCGCAGAGAGAAGAGGACATTTCAAAGGCTGCGTGGGTGGCAAAATCCAGCCTCCCTCCATACCTTCTGAACACCTATCCGTCCATCCTGGAGGTCTTTAGAGAGGCAAAAGTGTAGATTTTTCAAAAAAATCGCCTTCATCTGAAACAAAACCTGTAAAAAAACGTATAATGTTATGTATTTTGCAGTAAAAAATTCAGATACAACATATGAAACTTTCACAATTCCAGTTCAATCTGCCAGCAGATAAGATCGCATCAGAACCTCCGAGATGGAGAGACGAATGCAAGCTGATGGTGCTCGACAAGAAGACAGGAGAGATCGAGCATAAGCTTTTCAAGGATATCATCAACTACTTCGACAAGGGTGACACATTCGTCCTCAACGACACAAAGGTATTCCCTGCAAGACTTTACGGAAACAAGGAGAAGACAGGTGCCGACATCGAGGTATTCCTTCTCAGAGAGCTCAACCGCGAGCAGAGACTCTGGGACGTGATCGTTGATCCTGCAAGAAAGATCCGTATCGGAAACAAGCTTTACTTCGGCGAGGACGAGAGCCTTGTAGCCGAGGTTATCGACAACACCACTTCAAGAGGCCGTACACTCCGTTTCCTTTATGACGGAAGCTACGAGGACTTCAAGGAGACACTCTTCGGACTCGGACAGACTCCGGTTCCTGATTGGGTGAAGAAAGAGGTCACTCCAGAGGACGCAGAGAACTTCCAGACAATCTTCGCCAAGCACGAGGGTGCGGTTTCTGCTCCTGCAGCAGGTCTCCACTTCAGCCGCGAGCTTTTCAACAGAATGATTCTCAAGGACATCAACAAGGCGTTCATCACCCTCCATATGGGCATCGGACACTTCAGAGAGGTGGATGTAGAGGATCTTTCAAAGCACAAGATGGATTCCGAGAGACTCATCATCACTGAAGAGGCCGCAGATCTCATCAACAAGACAAAGAAGTCAGGACACAAGGTACTCGCAGTGGGAATCACTGTGATCCGTGGTCTCGAGACATACACTACAACAAACGATGAGGTGAACGCTTATGACGGATGGACAAACAAGTTCATCTTCCCGCCATACAGATTCGCCATTCCTGATGCAATCGTTTCGAACTTCCACCGCCCAGGCTCTACAATGATGATGTCAGTGGCTGCGTTCGGAGGTTACGAGAACGTGATCAAGGCGTACAAGACAGCTCTCGAGCAGGACTACAAGTTCGGTCCTTACGGAGACGCCCTCCTCATCATCTGATGAAAGCACACCTTTAGACCCGTGGATCTTTTTAAAAAAAGCTACACGATTTAAAGAAAAAGAAAAAATCTGTTAAAGAAAAAGAAAAATCGGCTTCCGGACATCACCGGAGGCCGATTTACTTTTATACCTTGGCACAATGAAAACACAGGAAGAAAAGACCTGTCTTTGCGCCTTGGGAAAGATTTTCGGCTTCGAACCGAAGACAGGCATAGCATTAGTCACCCACCTCGGAAGCGCAAGCGAGGTGTTCAGAATCGGCAAGCAGGGACTTGAGGAACTGCTCGGCCCGCACTCCAAGTATTCAAACCTCATCAGGAAGTCGGCGGTGTACGACGCTGCCGACGAACTCGAGATGCTGGCCCGCCAGGGCGTCGGGTTCGTCGGCTGGGGCGAGGAGGACTATCCTCGCCTCCTGGCCGAGTGCCCCGACGCCCCGCTGGGGCTCTACATCAAAAGCCGCACACCATATTCGCAACTCTGGGAGACGGGAGGAAGCGTATCGATAGTCGGCACCAGAGACATATCCTCATACGGAAAGGAATGGTGCGGCAGGATAGTGGACGCCCTTGCAGACACTGAAGAGCGGCCGGCCATCGTCAGCGGCCTTGCGCTGGGCACAGACATCTGTGCCCACAAGGCCGCCATAGAGGCCGGCCTCCCCACTATCGCGGTTATGGCCACCGGACCCGACAGCGTATATCCTTACAGACACAGGGATTTCGCCGACATCGTCAGTCAGACTCCGGGCTGCGCCCTCGTCACCGACTATCCTCCAGGCACCCCTCCTCTGCCGATACACTTCCTCAGAAGGAACAGAATCATCGCCGGCCTCAGCAGCGCCACCATACTCGTAGAGTCGAAAATCAAAGGCGGCGGTATGATGACGGCACGACTCGCCTTCTCCTACGACCGCGATCTCTATGCTCTTCCCGGCAGAGTCGACGACATAAGGTCACAGGGATGCAACGAACTGATACACAGCAGAATGGCGGAAGCCATATCCTCCATCCCCGAACTTATTGAAAGCATCGGAATGAAGTCGCTGAAGACATCCCGGAACGCGGACCCTGTCATAGTTCTCAAAAGCGCTTATGAGGGCAACGTATCCCCAGACAGAATATCACAGATGGCAGACATCCTCACACTGATAAGAAGACACCGCAACATAACAGTGGAAGAGCTGGCGGAGGCCACATCACTCGGATACTCCAGGACCCGGGATCTCACATCCCTTCTGGAAATAGACGGCTTCATCTGCATAGACCTCCTGCAAAGATGCTGCATCAATATGCGGAAAAACCGATGACTTTCAGGAAAAATATCTAAATTTGCAAGATAGCCACAAAGTAATACCTATGTTTGTTGACACTCACTCCCACCTGTACGACGAAGCCTTTGCCGGCGAGGAAGCCCTCGCTGTCGAAAGAGCGGTCGAGGCAGGCGTGACCAAGATGATCCTGCCCGACATCGACTCCACATCACGCGAGGCGATGTTCTCTCTTGCAGACAGACACAGCGATGTCCTCTTCCCTTGCCTCGGACTCCACCCTACTTCCGTGAACGCGGACTGGCAGAAGGAGATTTCGGCGATGGAAGCATATATGGACAGGAAGATCTGGGCCATCGGAGAGATCGGTATGGACTGCTACTGGTCAAAGGAATTCGTCAACGAACAGATGGAAGTCCTCAGGATACAGCTTGAAATGGCAGACAGGCTCTCTTTACCTGTCATCATTCACTCACGAGACTCTACAGATCTGATAATCAAAGTATTGAAAGACTGCAAACACCTCTCTCCACGAGGAGTGTTCCACGCATACAGCGGCAGCATCGAGACCTACAGGGAACTGCAGAAGCTGGGAGACTGGTACATCGGCATCGGAGGAGTGCTCACCTATAAAAAGGCATCCATAGCAGAAACAGTCAAGTCCATCCCTCTCGAAAGAATACTTCTTGAGACAGACTCCCCTTACCTCACCCCCGTTCCTTACAGAGGGAAGCGCAACGAAAGCAGTTACGTACCTCACATTGCGGCCAGACTCGCGGAACTTCAGGAGAAAAGCATAGAGGAAGTCGCTCAGACAACAACCGACAACGCACATAAACTATTCGGAATATGACACAGACAAATGTGATCAAGGAAAAGTCATCGATCCTGCTCATCTACACAGGAGGAACGATCGGTATGAAGGAAGACCCGGTCCTCCAGGCGCTGACCCCCTTCGACTTCAGTCAGATACTCGAAGAGGTGCCGGAGCTTGCGAAGTTCGCCTGCAAGATAGACTCGTACACCTTCGATCCGCTCATCGACTCCTCTGACGTCGAGCCGTCGCTCTGGAAGGCTCTTGCCGACCTCATCGAGGAGAGATACGACGACTATGACGGATTCGTCATCCTCCACGGCACCGACACAATGGCCTATTCGGCTTCAGCCCTCAGCTTTATGATAGAGGGACTGACCAAGCCTGTCATATTCACCGGAAGCCAGCTGCCTATCGGGACACCGAGGACAGACGGCAAGGAAAACCTCATCTCCTCAGTGGAGATCGCAGCTGCCAAAGACGCTGATGGTCACGCACTTGTGCCAGAGGTATGCATCTGCTTCGACAACCTTCTGATGAGGGGCAACCGCACCAGCAAGATCAACTCCGACAACTTCCGCGCGTTCCGTTCGGAAAACCTTGCTCCGCTCGCCGAGGCCGGCATCAGCATCAGATACAACCGCCAGCTCATCCGCATTCCGGAAGACTGGTCGGCAAGGCCTGTATTCCACAAGGAACTTGACACAAGAGTATCCATCCTGAAGATACATCCGGGCATCACACCTCAGGTCGTAAGAGACATCCTCTGCGGCCAGGAGACCCGTGCCGTCATCATCGAGACCTACGGTGCAGGCAACGCTCCTACCAAGGAATGGTTCCTAAGCATCATCAGAGAGGCCGCCGAATCAGGAAAGGTCATACTCAACGTGACCCAGTGCATAGCAGGCAGTGTGAATATGGATATCTACGCGACAGGAAAATGTCTTAAGTGCTGCGGAGTCACAAGCGGATACGACAGCACCACTGAAAGTGCGCTCGCCAAACTGTTCCACATTCTCGGAACGAACGAGGATGCCGCCGCTGTAAAAGCACTTCTTGAGACTGATCTTAGGGGCGAAATATCAAAATAAATATTGCCGATTGAAAATTTATTGCTAAATTGCACCGGATTTTAGGATAGGTGTATACTGCCGTGTCCGGAAATTTGAATTATAACTAAAAACAATTCAATAACTTAATTAATCAAACACACAAAAACAATTATGAAAAAAATTTTCATGTTTTTGGCAGTAATGGGCGTTATGGCCTTTTCTGCACAGAACGCAGCAGCTCAGGACGAGCAGGCTGCTGAAACAACAGCAACTGAGGTAGTAACTGAAGCTACTGAGGCTACTGAGGCTCTTCCAGAGGAGGTTCCTATGCACCAGGCCCTCAAGACTAAGTTCATCGAAGGTGGTGCTGGCTTTATGGCTCTCGTAATTGCCTGCCTTATCCTCGGTCTCGCTCTCTGTATCGAGCGTATCCTTTACCTTGCTTTCTCAAAGACCAACACCAAGAAGCTCCTTGCTAAGATCGAGGCTGCTTACAAGAACGGTGGTGCTGAGGCTGCTAAGGAGGTTTGCGTTAACACACGTGGTCCTATCGCTTCTATCTTCACTCAGGCATTCATCCGCCTTACTGACGGTCAGTCACTCGAGGAGGTTGAGAAGTCAGTTGTTTCTTATGGTGGCGTAGAGGCTAGCAAGATGGAGCAGAACCTCTCTTGGATCTCTCTCTTCATCGCTATCGCACCTTCACTCGGATTCTTGGGAACAGTTATCGGTATGATTCAGGCATTCGACGCTATCCAGGTTGCTGGTGATATGTCTCCAAACGTTGTTGCAGGTGGTATGAAGGTCGCTTTGATCACTACTGTGGGTGGTTTGATCGTTGCAGTTATCCTCCAGCTCTTCTACAACTATATCCTTGCTCAGATTGAGTCTCTCACTATCGAAATGGAGGACGCTTCAATCTCTCTTATGGATATCTTGGTTAAGAATCAGAAATAATTTGACTTTCACAAAATGAAATACGAAAAAATAATCAAGTGGATCCTGGCGGTATTGTTCGCTGTGGGCGTCGTATTCAGCTTCTATGGCTTCGCTGTAGGATTTGAATCAAACGGCAATGCTCCAGTTGACAACATCCTCTACTGCACATACGCGTTTGTTGCTGTGACTATCCTCGCAGTGCTTCTCGGTGTGGTAGTGATCGGCGGTATCAACAACCCTAAGAGCCTGCTCAAGCTCGCTCTCGGTCTTGTTGCAATCGCAGCGATCGTTGCAGTAGCGTATGTTCTCGCTCCAGGAACACCAGCCGTAGGATACCTCGGCACTCCAGTGTCAGATATGACACTCAAAATGACAGATACTATTCTGAATCTTACTTATTTCCTTTGCGGTGGAGCTATCCTCTCACTTGTTGTTGGCTGGGCAATCACTGCATTTCGTAAATAACTGACGCTATGGGTAAAAAAACACCAGAACTAAATACAAGTTCGACGGCAGATATGGCGTTCCTCTTGCTCTGCTTCTTCCTGATGACCACTACAATGGACCAGGATCTCGGATTGCAGCGCCGTCTCCCTCCTATGCCTGATCCAAATCAGAAGGTAGAGGACCAGAAGGTTAACCGCCGTAACATCATCATCGTGAAGATCAACTCTGCCGACAGACTTCTTGCTGGTACTGAGCCTATGCACGTCAGCCAACTTAAGGATAAGATCAAAGAGTTCCTCACAAACCCTGCAGATGACGCAAGCCTTCCAGAGAAGGAAGAGATCCAGATCGAAGGATATGGTCCTTGCTATGTTTCAAAGGGCGTTATCTCACTCCAGAATGACCGTGGTACCAGCTACCAGGCATATATCGCAGTTCAGAACGAGCTCGTAAAGGCCGTTAACGAACTCCGCGACGAGTGGGCAATGTCAAACTTCGGAAAGACATATTTGAACTGTGACGAAGATCAGCAGGCAATTGTAAGAAAGGCTGTTCCTCAGAACATCTCTGAGGCTGAGCCTAAGGATGTTTCCAAAAAATAAATAGGAGAATAACAATATGTCAAAATTCAAACAGAAAGAGAAAAGAGAAGTACCACAGCCACCTTCAGGCTCGCTCTCTGATATCGTGTTTATGTTGTTGTTCTTCTTTATGGTGACAACCACAATGCGTGAGACAGAGAACAAGGTTATGGTGAAGCTCCCTGAGGCATCAGAGGTTGCTAAGCTTGAGAGAAAGGACTTGACTTCATACATCAACATCGGTACACCTATCAGAAGCCTCCAGGCTCAGTATGGTAACGATTCACGTATCCAGCTCAACGACTCTTTCAAGACTGTGGATGAAATCCGCGACTTCATTGCTGCAGAGCGCGACGCTATGTCCGAGGCTGACAGATCATTTATGACAGTGGCAATCAAGGCTGACGAGACTACTCGTATGGGTATCGTGTCAGACGTTAAGCAGGAGCTCCGTAAGTGCTCGGCGCTTAAGATTATGTACACTGCCAGAAGGCCAGCAGAAGAGTAATCAATCTCTTATATATCGAAAGAAAGCAGCTCCTGACGGAACTGCTTTTTTTGTTGTATAAAACGATGATAATTGGATAATTTTCAATAATTTTGCAAGATAAACTGAACAGGAACTAAAATGAAAAAAACATTCGCTATCGTAACGGCATTTGCACTTGCAGTTCTCGCATTGTCAAGCTGCTGCATCCAGCAGAAATCTGAAGAAAAAGCAAAGTATGTATTCCTCTTCATCGGTGACGGTATGGGCGCTACCCACGTCGCAGTGACAGAGTCATATCTTTCTTACAAGGCAGGAAAGCTCGGTGGCGAACAGCTCCTGATGAGCCAGTTCCCTTGCTACGGTGTAGCGTCGACATATTCGGCTGACAGGAACATCACCGATTCATCGGCATCCGGCACAGCGATCGCTTGCGGAGAGAAGGCAAACAACGGTACAGTAGGTATCAACAAGGACAGCGTCGCAATCTACAGCGTTGCAGATGCTCTTCACAAAGAAGGATACAATGTCGGTATCATTTCTACAGTCCCTATCAACCACGCGACTCCATCTGCATTCTATGCTCATAACGTAAGCAGAAACAACGGATACGAGATCAGCCAGGACATTCCGGCCAGCGGATTCGAGTATTTCGCGGGAGCAGGTTTCCTCGAGTACAAAGGCAAGGAAGGAAACGACGAGGCTACTGACGTTCTCCTCGAGAACCAGGGTTACGCTGTAGGATATGGCGTAGAGGAGTTCCTCAGCAAGTCAGAAGGTAAGGAGAAGGCTATCTTCTGCCAGGCTAGCAACAAGGAGGAAAACGCTGACAACTACGTTAGCGACGGAAAGGAAGCAGAGGACATTTCTCTTGCACAGATGCTCGAGCTCGGTATGGAGTTCATCGGCACAGACAAGCCTTTCTTCTTTATGTGCGAAGGCGGTACAATCGACTGGGCTGCTCACGACAACAGGACTATGTCTATGGTAACTGATGTCATCGACTTCGACGCAGCCATCAAGGTAGCATACGACTTCTATACTCAGCATCCGGATGAGACTCTCATCGTAGTGACAGCAGACCACGAGACAGGCGGTCTTACTCTCGGAGCAGGAAGCAGCACTGTCAAGTGGGCGAAGCTCGAAAACGAGTGGATCGAGAGCGGCAAGAAGAACGTTCTTGATTCAGAGCAGAACAGAGAGTTCAACAAGAGCTGCTCTATCGGATGGACAACAGGCTCACACACCGGCGGACACGTTCCTGTATACGCTATCGGAAAGGGCGCCGAGAAGTTCATCGGAAGAATGGACAACACAGACATTAAGGGTAAAATCCTGTGTGAATAGCCTTAAATCAATTATCTTTGCATAATCAAAAATACAATATACAAGAATGGAAACAGTCATCAGAACCAAAGTCAAGGACCTGCTCAAGAGCGAGGCAGGTAAGGACGTTCTTGCAAAAGGATGGGTAAGAACAAAGAGAGGAAACAAGAATGTGGCATTCATTGCCCTTAATGACGGTTCTACAATCAATAATATTCAGATCGTAGTTGACAAGACCGCTGAGAACGAGGCCGTTCTCGCAAAGGTATCTACCGGAGCCTGCATCGCAGTATGGGGAAAGCTCGTCGAGTCAATGGGAGGCGGCCAGGCAACTGAGATCCAGGCTACAGCTATCGAGGTTTACGGAGAGTGCGACCCTGTACGCTACCCTCTTCAGAAGAAGGACACTTCTTTCGAGTTCCTCAGAACAGTAGCTCACCTCCGTCCAAGAACCAACACATTCGGAGCAATCTACCGCGTACGTAACCAGATGGCATACGCAATCCACAAGTTCTTCCACGAGAAGGGATTCGTATATATGCATACTCCACTCATCACAGCTTCAGACTGTGAGGGCGCAGGTCAGATGTTCCGCGTGACAACTCTCGATATGGAGAACCTTCCACGCAACAAGAAGGGCGGCGTAGACTATTCAAAGGACTTCTTCGGAAAGGAGACAAGCCTTACAGTATCAGGTCAGCTCGAGGGTGAGCTCGGAGCTATGGCTCTCGGTGAGATCTACACATTCGGTCCTACATTCCGTGCTGAGAACTCAAACACTCCACGTCACCTTGCAGAGTTCTGGATGATCGAGCCTGAGATGGCATTCTATGACATCAACGACAATATGGCTCTCGCTGAGGAGTTCATCAAGTATCTCGTGAAGTATGCTCTCGACAACTGCCGCGAGGATATCCAGTTCCTCAACGACAGATATGACAACGAGCTCATCGCACGTCTCGAGGGCGTTGCTGACACTGAGTTCGTACGTCTCACTTACACTGAGGGTATCAAGATCCTCGAGGCTGCAGGCGTAGAGTGGGAGTATCCTGTAAGCTGGGGTACTGACCTCCAGAGCGAGCACGAGAGATATCTCGTTGAGAAGCACTTCCAGAAGCCTGTTATCCTTACAGACTATCCTAAGGACATCAAGGCATTCTATATGAAGCAGAACGAGGACGGCAAGACTGTACGCGCTATGGACGTTCTCTTCCCTAAGATCGGTGAGATCATCGGAGGTTCAGAGCGTGAGTCGTCACTCCAGAAGCTCGAGGCACGTATCGAGGAGACTGGAATGAGCCGCAAGGGTCTCGAGTGGTACCTCGACACACGTCGTTACGGTTCAGCTCCTCACAGTGGATTCGGTCTCGGATTCGAGCGTCTCCTCCTCTTCGTGACAGGTATGAGCAACATCCGTGACGTGATCCCATTCCCACGTACACCAAAGAACGCGGAATATTAATCGTCATCCACTGATATAAACGTCATCCCCGGCTCGTCCGGGGATCTCAATAAATAACTACAATGTTGATTATCGGCATCGCCGGAGGCTCAGGTTCCGGCAAGACTACAGTCGTAAAGGCTATCACTGAGCAGCTTCAGGAAAACGTGGTTGTAATCCCTCAGGATTCATACTACAAAGACCTCAGCCATTATACAGAGGAGCAGAAGAGAGTTCACAATTTCGACCATCCCGATTCGATTGACTTCGAACTCCTCAGGGCTCAGCTTCAGGAACTTAGAGAGGGCAAGGTGGTAGATCAGCCGGTATATTCATACATTACCTGCGGACGTTCGAAGAACGAGACAGTAAGGGTCAAGCCGGCAGACGTGATCATCGTCGAGGGTATCCTTATCTTTACTGACCCACAGCTTCGCGAACTGATGGACATCAAGATTTTCGTTGATGCGGATGACGATGACAGACTTATGCGAGTTATGGCACGAGACATCGTCGAGAGAGGCAAGACAGTCGAGTGGGTTATCGAGAGATACTCAAGGACAGTGAAGCCGATGTATCTTCAGTTCATTGAGCCGAGCAAGAGATATGCTGATATCATCATCCCTCAGGGAGGTCACAACAAGGTGGCTATCGACGTGATTTCAGCGACTATTGAAAAGTCACTTTCACAGAGCAAGAAATAATTGCATTGAGCAGAAAAGGAGAAAATAATGCAGGAATACTGATCACCGTGATATTTCATCTCACGGTGATTATTGTGTTGCTGTTGTTCCAGATCGACGCTACCGTACGCAGGGAGGAAAGCTTCGTGATCGACTTCTCTAAGCAGGAGGAGATCGAGAGGCAGCAGAAGGAGATGGAGGAGCTTGAAAAGGAGATCTCCAAGATGGATGCGATCAGGAAGAAGCTGGAGGAGAGGATATCTGCTTCGGCTCCTGTAAAGAATATTGCTGTGGACAGAGGTTATCTCAAGGATGACAGAGGAACTGATGCGGAACAGCTATATAAGGATGCGGAGAGGCTTGCCCAGGATCTGAAGAACGGGCAGAAGAGCAACGCTATCGAAGAGGATGCTAGGGAGGAGACTGTTGATCTGGGAGGTAAAAGCGGTTCCAAGAAGGATCAGGAATCTGTGTATACAGGCCCGTCGGTGCTTTCGTATAAGCTGGACGGACGTAAGGCAAGTTACTTGCCTGTACCTGCATACAAGGGATATTCAGGTGGTGATGTGACGGTCACCATCGTAGTCAACCCTCAGGGTAAAGTCATTGAGGCTGAGGTTGTTGAAGAGGTTTCGTCAACTAACAGGCTGTTGAGGAAGTTCGCGCTGGAGGCGGCTCTCAAATCAAGGTTCTCGCAGTCTTCTACAGCGCCGGCGCGTCAGACCGGTGAAATCGTCTACAGATTTATTGCACAGTAGTCAATCTGAATTATTGAAGGATCGAGATGTGGCAGTAGCCACTGGCGGTCCTTCCCACTTCGTGGGCCCCTTCCCTTTTCGGGAGCCAATGCCGCCTTGTGGCTATCTGCCACATCTCTATACACATCATCGCTAGCACGGTTTTGATATTGTGGGATGAATGGTATACGGCGGTGCAGAAGGGCTGCTTCGTAAAAGTCAATTAGAGGAGGTCGAAGAGGGTTTTGAGATGGGCACGAGCCTGGAGGGTGTCGATCTGAGACTGGTAAGTCTCGGCGGCACGGTTGAAGGCTTTGCGGCTCTCTTCCTTGATCGGTTCTGCCGGAGGTGAATCCATCTTGAGAGGATTGATAGGCGAACCGTTTTTCCACACTCTGAAGTCGAGGTGAGGGCCTGTCGAACGACCGGTCGAACCGACGTAACCGATGACGTCACCCTGGCGGACACGCTGTCCGACCTTAAGTCCTTTGGCATATTTCGAGAGGTGGAGATAAGCGGTCGAATATACCGAATTGTGCTTGATTCTCACGGTGTTACCACCTGCACCTTCATACTTGATACTTGTCACGACACCGTCGCCGATGGTCATTACAGGAGTGCCTGTAGGGGCTGCATAATCGACTCCGGTATGCGGCTGTACCTTACGGGTGACAGGGTGTTTACGCGAATATGTAAAGCCAGAACTTACTCTTGAATATTTAAGCGGAGCCTTGAGGAAGGCCTTGCGCATACTCTCACCTTTCTCGTTCCAGAAGATGTTTCCTCCATCCTTCTGATCGAACATAATTGCAGGGAAATCCTCCTTTCCGTGAGTGAAGACCGCATATCTTACAGTATCTACAGAAACAACATCTCCATCACAGATCTTCTCCTGATAAAGCACACGGAAACGGTCGCCTTTCTGGAGACCGAAGAAGTCCACAGTCCAGGCATAGATATCAGAGAGAGTTATGATCAGAAGCGGTGAAACGTCAGCCGCGATCATATCGTTCCAGAGGGAAGAATTGATGGTCACATCAGCATATCTGTCCCTTGTTTCAATAGGCTTTGTATACACCCACGCAGAGTACGGTCCGGTGCAGTCAAAGACCACACAATTCATCCTGTCGCGGTCATATACGAGGTACTTGAGAGTACCTTCCGCTGAACGGTATGCTCTGTATGTATTTCCAACTCGAAGCGACTTCACATCGAAGACTTCTCCACAGGCCTGGGTGAGGTTATACGCATCTGTCGCAGACATTCCGAGAGAGCCGAGGAGGTTTGAGAAAAACTGCCCGCTCTTCACTTTCCCTTCTGTAACTTCCAATGAATCAGCGCAGAAGCCCATTGGACCGACGTTGGCCAAGGTGTCGCACGCCGCTGCCGAATCAAGATCTTCAACTGATTTTTCAGACCTTCCGCAAGATGCGGAGAGGAGCAGTGATGCAAACACTGCAAGGATGGATATAATCGTTGTTTTCTTCATATCTAAAGTGTTAACAGATGCAAAAATACGCGAAAAAATCATAGGCCAAAAGCCCTGTTGAAAATTTTGTGGAAAATTTTGGAAGATTGTGGAAGAAAATGGAAAATTATATCTACCTTTGTGACGATTAGCGTGAAAAGTATTTATGGTAAGATTTATCGGCGAATATAATGTCAAGGTAGACGACAAGGGAAGACTCATTTTCCCTGCCGCCTTCAAAGGCATTATGCCCGCTGAAGGTGATATGAGATTCGTCATCAGGAAGGAGAACTTCAGTGACTGTCTCGAAATGTACACCTATTCAGAGTGGGAGCGCCAGTCGGAGAAGGTTCTTTCTAGACTGAACCCGGCTTTCAACGAAAAACACGCTAAATTCTGGAGAGCATATATGCATAATTGCGCGATAGTGGAGCCTGACGCGAAGCTTGGCCGCATCTCCATTCCTAAGAAACTTCTTGAAATGATCGGCGTGACAAAGGAAGTCGTTTTCTCCGGTAATGATTATAAAATAGAGATCTGGGCCAAGGAAAACTATGAGTCCAGCATCATTTCCAACGAAGATTTCATTTCTATAGCCGGTTCATTGTCAGAAACAATCTAGACAAAGGAGGACCGGAAATGTCGGAATATCATACTTCAGTACTATTAGACGAGAGCGTATCTGCACTTGTAGGTTCCACTGATGGAGTCTACGCTGACGCTACATTCGGAGGAGGTGGGCACACGTCCGAAATACTTTCACGCTTATCAATCAATGGGCGTGTGCTCGCTTTCGATCGAGACAGTGACGCAATAGCTAACAAGCCAGACGACTCACGTCTCACCTTGATCCGCAGCGATTTCCGCTGGATTTACAATCACGTGCTGCATCAGGGATACAGCGAAGGCATCGACGGCGTACTTGCCGATCTCGGTGTATCTTCGCATCAGTTCGACACAGCGGAAAGAGGATTCTCATTCAGGTACGAAGCACCTCTCGATATGAGAATGAACCAGGAAGCAACAACTACAGCGGCCGACATCGTCAACGGCTACGAGTACGAGGACCTCGAGAGGATCCTCAGGCTCTATGGCGAGGTGGACAACAGCCGCAAGATCGCCCAACTCATCTGCAAGGCGAGAGAGACCTCCCAGATCGTCACCACAGGCGACCTCGGCAAGGCCATCGAAAGTGCGCTTCCAAAGTTCGCGGAACACAAGTTCCTTGCAAAGGTCTATCAGGCTCTCCGTATCGAGGTAAACCAGGAGATGAGATCTCTCGAGAAATTCCTTACAGGAGCGGCAAGGGCGCTGAAGCCTGGAGGAAAACTCGTCATCATCACTTACCACTCCCTTGAAGACCGTATGGTGAAGAACTTCATCAAGGCCGGCAACATCGAGGGCAAGATGGAAAAGGACTTTTTCGGAAATGCGACTGCGCCGTTGAAGGCAGTCAACCGCAAGCCGATCCTTCCGCAGGAAGAGGAGATTGCGGCAAACACAAGAGCACGAAGCGCAAAACTCAGGATTGCAGAAAAGATCTGACGATGAACAGAAGCGAAAATCAGGAAAAGGTGACCTTCAAGACAGTGGTCAAGTCGCTCTTCAGCGGTGACATTCTCACCCTGCTGAGGGTCGACAGGTTTTTGCCTGTCATCATCTTCCTGTTCGCGCTAGGCATCATCAACATATTCCTGAACTATATGATCGAGCAGACTATGGTGAAGGTAGAGCGAAACAAGGTCGTCCTTGAGGAGTACAAGATCTACCACGCCCAGAAGACTTACGAGTTTGTGAAGTCAGGAAGAATGAGCACAGTGCAGCAGATGCTCGAGGAGAGAGGTTCAAAGGTTACGGCACCAGTGAAGCCGGCGGAAATAATCAAGGCAGACTAAAGACTATGTCAGAACAGGAAAAATACGAAGATAGAGAAAGACGCAGGCCCAGCAGGGTCCTGATGCTTTTTCATATATTGTTCCTGCTTCTTGCATTCATAGTGGTGGGAAGGATAATCTACATTCAGTGGATATGGGAGCCGAATCCTAAATTCGTCAACAACTTCCGCCCATCAAAGCACAAGGAGGTTCTTGAACCCCGCCGCGGCTCGATCCTGGACCACAACGGACGACTCCTCGCGATCTCCACTCCTTTATATGATATCTATATGGACTGTTATGTCCAGAAGGAGGCCAACGCAAAGAACAAGACCAAGGGTGTGGAGAATGAAAAGAAATGGATGGAGAAGGCCGAACTCCTTTCAAAGGGACTCGCAGAGGTTCTTGAGGAAGACGGCAAGGACGCATCCTACTATATGAATAGAATCAAGGAAGGTCGTGCCAACAAAAGAAGATATGTGAGAATGGCAAGCGGCATCGACCACGGAAAGCTCCTTGAACTGAAACAGCTCCCCCTCTTCAACGAGCCTCAGCACAAGGGCGGTCTGATTGTCGATAAAGCGGACAGGCGCCTTTATCCATATGGAACACTTGCGCGAAGAGTGATCGGATACGTGAAGAACAACAACGACACCAGCCAGATCCACATCGGAATCGAAGGCAAGTTCAACCACGAACTTCGTGGAGAGGAAGGAATCGCCTGGGAGCGCAGGACAGACAAATCCAACTGGATTTGGGATGTCACAAGCCAGTACAAGCCTGCAAAGGACGGACTTGATGTAAGGACGACTCTCGACATCAACATCCAGGACATCGCGGACAAGGCGTTGAAGAAGAATATGGCCAGATCCGAGCACATCGAGAGAGGCTGTGCAGTGGTGATGGATGTAGAGACAGGAGCGATCAGGGCGATGGTGAACCTCCAGAAGGACAGCCTCGGAAACTTCTACGAAAGTTTCAACCTGGCAGCGGGACTCCCCGGAGAACCTGGTTCGGTATTCAAGGCGGTTACGATGACCACTCTTCTTGAGGACGGATTGGTGAATCTTGACGACGAGATCGAAACCAACCACGGCATAATGAAAGAATACACCCTGAGGGAGATGCCTCAGGACACATATATCACCGACTACGAAAGAAGGACAGGAAGAGATATGATCTCCATCCTTTACGGATTTCAGATTTCTTCCAACTACGTCTTCCGAAGACTTGTGAAAGATCATTACGGAGACAGTCCTGAGGAGTTCATCAGCAGGCTGCACACCTACAATCTGGGAGCGAACTTTGATTTCGAACTCACCGAGAAAGGCAGTGGAAAGCCGAGCATCCCTGACACGAAAGATGCAAGCTGGAGAGAGACACACCTTGTGTCGGCTGCGATCGGATATGCAGTGAAGGTGACTCCGCTTCAGGTGGCGACATTCTACAACGCAATCGCCAATAACGGCAAGATGATGAAGCCGTACATTGTCGAGAGCACAGGAAAGAACGGAGCCGCGCAGCAGAAGTTCAAGCCTACAGTCCTTAACTCGATCTGCTCAAAGGCCACTGCAGACACACTGACAAGAGCCCTTACACAGGTAACTCTTGAAGGTACTGCAAAGAAACTGAGGAACGCCAAATGCAAGGTGGCAGGTAAGACCGGTACAGCCCGTATGTACCTCCACCCGAGCGAAAGACCTGGAAGCAAGGACCCATACCAGGACCTCCAGGGCCGCAAGAAGCATCAGGGAACATTCGTGGGCTTCTTCCCGGCAGACGATCCGAAGTACACAGCCATCGTGGTGACATACACCAAGAAACTGGCGCCAGGAGTCAACGCATACGGAGGAGACGTTCCGGCAGGCACATTCAAGGACATCGTAGATGAACTTTGGGCATACGAGAACGAATGGAGCGAGAGGCTCGAGACAGACGGAGATATTCCTGATATGGAAGCAGAGAACATCTTTACTGACAAGGATGCCAAAGCTCCGATACCAGATGTCAAAGGATACGGACTGAAGGACGCCATCTATGCCATAGAGAACAGCGGATTCAGATGTGAGTACAGCGGCACAGGCCACGTGGTCAGCCAGACGCACATAAAAGGAAACGGTAAAGGAACCATAAGACTTACACTTAAATGAGACTTGACAGAATTCTTAAGAACAGCGGAGCCGTCATAGTAGAGGGCAACGGAGCCATAGAGATCGACGCAGTTTGCAGCGACTCGAGAAAAGTGACAAGATGTTCGCTTTTCGTAGCAGTCAAAGGCTTTGCAGTCGATGGACACGAGTACATCTCGCGCGCTATCGGAAAAGGAGCCTGCGCGATTGTGTATGAAGACCAGGAGGCTCTCGACTTCCAGCTCACAGGGTTTGAAAGAGATGGAATCACGCTGATCAAGACAGATTCTTCAAGACGCTCATTGGCCATCATCGCAGCAAACTTCTATGACAACCCTTCAGAGAAACTGACTCTTGTCGGCATCACTGGAACAAACGGAAAGACAACCACTGTCACTCTCCTTTACAGGATGTTTATGGCATTGGGATACAACTGCGGCCTCCTCTCTACCATTGCAAACTACGTAGGCACAAAGGGAACAGAGGCAGTGAACACCACATCAGACCCGTTGACTATCAACTCGATGCTCAACGATATGGTGAACGCAGGCTGTGAATACTGCTTTATGGAAGTGAGTTCTATCGGAGTGGAGCAGGACAGAGTGGCAGGCCTCAAGTTCAAGGCAGGCATCTTCTCCAACCTGACACACGACCATCTCGACTACCACAAGACATTCGCCGAGTACCTAAGGTGCAAGAAACTGTTCTTCGACACATTGCCGCCTGACGCTTATGCCATCACAAACATCGATGACAGAAACGGAATGGTGATGCTGCAGAACACAAAGGCGAAGACTGTCACATATTCGTGCAGAAGCATCGCCGACCATACCTGCAAGGTGATGGAGCAGAGTTTCGAAGGAATGCTGCTGAAAATCGACGGCAAGGAAAGCTGGAGCAGACTCATCGGAATGCACAATGCATACAACCTCCTCGCGATCTACACCACAGCAGTGACGCTCGGAGCAGAACCGGAGGAAGTGCTTATGGCTATGAGCACACTGCTTCCGGCACCGGGAAGACTTGAGAACATCCGCGGACCGAGGGACATTTCAGTCATCATCGACTATGCCCACACTCCTGACGCCCTTGAGAACGTGCTCAAGACCCTCAGGGAGATTGCTCCGGACAGAGAACTCATCTGCCTCTTCGGATGCGGCGGCGACAGAGACAAGACAAAGCGTCCCGAGATGGCGAAGATCGCACAGAAGATGGCCGACAAGATAGTGGTCACTTCAGACAACAGCCGAAGCGAGAAGACATCCGACATTATGGCGGACATCAAGGCCGGAATGGACACCGCAGGCAAGGCCAAGTCACTCTTCATCGAGGACAGGGAGCAGGCCATCAGGACTGCGATTATGATCGCTTCGCAGGGCGCGACAATCCTCCTCGCCGGCAAGGGCCACGAGACATACCAGATCAACGAAAACGGAAAATTCCATTTCGATGAGAAAGAGATCGTAAACGGAATCTTCGAAGAAAACAGATAAAGAACGAGAAATATGATATACCACCTTTTCGAATACCTCAAGGAGTTTGACATCCCTGGACAGGGTCTTTTCCACTACCTGTCTTTCAGGGCCATAGTGTCATTCACCACTGCCCTGCTCATCTCCATCTTCGCAGGAAGAAAGATCATCGGCTGGCTTCAGAAGAAGCAGATCGGTGAGACCATCAGAGACCTTGGTCTCGAGGGTCAGATGCAAAAGAAGGGCACTCCAACAATGGGTGGTGTCATCATCTTCGTATCGGTAGTGATTCCGGTACTGTTTTTCGCGGACCTTACCAACATCTACACTATGCTGCTCCTCATCAGCACAGTATGGTTCTTCCTCATAGGATTCGCCGATGACTACATCAAGGTGTTCAAGAAGAACAAGGAAGGAATGAGCGAGAAGGGCAAGCTCGTCGCACAGGGCCTTATGGCTCTCGCCATCGGCCTCGCAGTATGCTTCAGCGACCAGATCGTGGTAAGAGAGAATGTGGAGGTGACAGAGACAATCGAGATCACAGCCGACAGCACCGTCGTAGCGACAGTCCAGAACCAGGATGTAGTCAAGAGCACAACCACCACTATCCCGTTTGTAAAGAGCCACGAGTTCGATTACAAGTATCTCTCGCCGTTCAAGGGAACCCTCGGATGGTACTGCAAATGGGCCATTTACGTGCTTATGATCATCGTCGTAATCACTGCCTGCTCAAACGGAGTCAACCTCACTGACGGTATGGACGGACTTGCAGCAGGTACATCTGCGATAGTGGGAGTAGTCCTCGGAATCTTCGCCTGGCTCGGCGGCAACGTCGTGAACGCGGACTACCTCAACATTATGTACATCCCAGGCAGCGGTGAACTCGCTGTGTTTATGTCCGCACTCGTGGGAGCACTCATCGGCTTCCTTTGGTACAACACCTACCCTGCCCAGGTGTTTATGGGAGACACCGGCAGCCTTATGCTTGGAGGCATCATCGGCGTCACTGCAGTCCTCATCAGAAAGGAACTGCTGATTCCGATCCTCTGTGGAGTATTCTTTGCTGAAAGCGTTTCTGTGCTTATGCAGAGATTCTACTTCAAATACACAAAAAAGAGATACGGTGAGGGAAGAAGAATATTCAAGATGGCTCCCCTCCACCACCATTACCAGAAGGAAGGCATTCCAGCGCTCATCAAGGGTCCTGCAAAGGCACTTCCTGAGGCAAAGATCGTGACAAGATTCTGGATCGTGGGAATGATCCTCGCTGTCATTACAATAGCATTGTTGAAGATTAGATAGTCATTATATACGGTTATGTCAAGAGTAGTAGTATTAGGAGGCGGAGAGAGCGGCGTAGGCTCGGCAGTCCTCGCGAAAGTCAAAGGTTTCGATGTATTCCTTTCCGATATGGGAAAGATTTCGGAGAAGTACACCGCTGTGCTCGACGAGTGGGGTATCCCATACGAGCAGGGTGGACATTCCGAGGAACTCATCCTCAACGCGGATGAGGTGATCAAGAGTCCCGGCATCCCGTCAACAGCACCTATGGTGAAGAAGATTGCTGACGGAGGCATCGGCATCATCTCCGAGATCGAGTTTGCAGGCAGATACGACTCTGCAAAGAAGGTGTGCATCACCGGAAGCAACGGAAAGACCACAACCACATCCCTCATCTATCACCTGCTCAAGAACGCGGGTATGAATGTGGGCCTCGGCGGCAACATCGGAAAGAGCTACGCTTTCCAGGTGGCTACCGAGCAGCACGACATCTACGTACTGGAGCTCAGCAGCTTCCAGCTTGACAACGTATACGACTTCAAGGCGGACATTGCGATCATCACAAACATCACTCCTGACCACCTTGACAGATATGACTACAAGATGGAGAACTACGTGAAGTCAAAGTTCCGCATCACAAGAAATATGTCGAACGAAGACTGTTTCATCTTCTGCTCGGACGACGACATCACCATCAAGCACCTCGACCAGATCGTGATGAAGGCCCAGAAGCTTCCGTTCTCTCAGAAGGAGGAAGTGGCACAGGGCGCATTCGTGAAGGATGACAGAATGATCGTCCGCTACAAGGAGGAAGAGTGCGATATGTACCTCCAGGAGCTTGCGCTCGGCGGAAGACACAACGTATACAACTCTATGGCTGCAGCTATCGCTGCCAAGGTGATGGACATCGACAACGAGGCCATCAGAAGCGGACTCGCTACCTTCCAGGCTGTGGAGCACAGACTTGAGAACGTCCTCAGCATCAGAGACGTACTTTACATCAACGACTCAAAGGCTACAAACGTGGATTCTGCGTGGTATGCTCTCGAGTGCCAGACAAGACCTGTGGTATGGATCGCAGGCGGTACAGACAAGGGCAACGACTACAGCAGTCTCCTCCCGCTCGCGAAGGAGAAGGTGAAGGCGCTCATCTGTATGGGTGTGGACAACCAGAAGCTTCACGATTCGTTCGGAGGCATCGTTCCTGAGATCCACGACGTGACATCCGCCAAGGATGCCGTACAGCTTGCGAGCAAGCTCGCCGAGAGCGGAGACGTAGTCCTCCTCTCGCCGTGCTGCGCGAGCTTCGACCTTTTCAAGAACTACGAGGATAGAGGCAGACAGTTCAAGGAAGCAGTAAGAAACCTCTAATATATGGAGAACAACGAGAAACAGAACGGCTGGCTGAAGACAGTCTGGAACAGAATGATGAACCTGAAGGGTGACAAGGTGATACTGATCATCATCATCCTTCTGATTCTTATATCATTCCTTGCCATATTCTCTTCTACCCCGCTGTTGCCTGCACAGAGCAGCAGACTTGCGACAATGAAGGACCACGGATTTGTCGTGTTCCTCGGCATTATCGTAATGTTCGTTCTGTACCATTTCGAGATCAAATGGATCAGAAGTCTGTCGAAATTGGGCTTTGTTTTCTCTCTGGCACTGCTGTCACTCCTGGTGAAGGAGATCGACTGGGGCTTCATCAAGACAGAGGAGATCAACGGTGCCATCAGAAACTTCAAACTGATGGGCCTGCAGATCCACGTATTCGAGGTGGTCAAAGTATGTATGGTGCTTTACCTATCCTGGGCAGCGTATGCCATCAACGAAGATATGAGGGCACGTAAAGAGAGACGCAGAAGCAAAACGCTGACGATGGCCAATAACCTTGCAGACAAATATCCGTCCCTAAGGTTCCTCAGGCTCACCAAATGGAAGAGGATCTTCTATATATACCTTCCTTCCATCATAGTATGTATGCTGATATTGAAGGGTAGCGGATCAAGTGCCATCTTCGTAGGATTCATACTGATTGCGACTATGATCATATGCGGAGTTCCGTGGAAGGAACTTGCTTTGGCCGGATTCGTCGGCCTGGCAGGCTTCGCCGCCCTGTTCGCAGTATACAAGATCAGCGACGGAGAGAAGATGAGCCGAATCGGTACAATAGTCAGCCGAATGAACGTCGACTACGATATGAACCGTCTTGAAGGACTGAAGGGTGACGATTTCCACAATCTGCTGGACACACTCAGACAGCCGGTATCTGCAAAAATCGCAATATATGAAGGCAGAATCATAGGAAAGCACACCGGCAACAGTACACAGAAATATCAGGTCAGCAACATATACGGTGATTATATGTACAGTTTCCTCGTGGAGGAGTATGGTCTGATAGGAGGTATCATCATTCTTATCATATACCTGAGCGTACTTGCCCGCAGCGTGATAATATCCAGAATGAGCGACGACGAATTCGCAAGATATGCGGTCGGAGGTCTGGCACTGCTCATCACCGGCCAGGCGTTTATGCACATAGCGGTGAATGTGGACATCGGCCCTATGACCGGTCAGACGCTTCCGCTCATCAGTCACGGCGCCAGCGCCTTCCTGGTGTTCTGCGCAGCGTTCGGAGTCATCCTCAGCATCAGCAGAAAGGCGAAGAAGAAGATCCAGAGTGCAGAGGAAATGACACAGACATCGAAAAACAGCATTGAAGAAAATCTCGCGGCAGCGGAAAAGATAGAAGACTAGGTTATGGAATACAGAAAGATACGCGCAATCATCAGCGGTGGAGGAACAGGCGGACACATTTTCCCCGCCCTGTCCATAGCCAACAAACTCAAGGAACTTAATCCTGAGACTGAGATCCTCTTCGTAGGAGCAGAGGGCAGAATGGAGATGGAGAAAGTGCCGGCGGCAGGTTATGAGATCATAGGTCTGCCGATTACAGGTCTCAAACGACAGCTGACACTCTCCAATCTTGCTCTGCCGTTCAAGGTCCTCAAGAGCGTATGGCAGGCGAAGAAGGTGATCCGCACCTTCAAGCCGGATATCGCGATCGGAGTGGGCGGATATGCCAGCGCTCCCCTCCTCTGGGCTGCCACACGTATGGGTGTGCCAACCCTCATCCAGGAGCAGAACGGTTTCGCGGGACTCACCAACAAGATTCTCGGAAAGAAGGCTGGATGCATCTGTGTGGCATACGAGGGAATGGAGAGATTCTTCCCTGCAGAGAAGATCGTTCTGAGCGGTAATCCTATCCGCAAGGAGATCGTTCCTGCAGATGAGGCAATGAAGGCAGAAGCATTCAGGCACTACGGTCTCAACCCTGATATGAAGCACCTTCTCATCGTGGGAGGTAGTCTCGGAAGCGGCACTCTGAACAACGCGATGAAGAAATGGATCAATGACGGATGTCCAGGAGGCGAAGGCGTCGAGATAATCTGGCAGTGCGGAAAGTACTACAAGGCTTCTGTAGACGCATTTATGGAAGAGGCGAAGGCTGCCGGCAAAGGCAACGGATGCCTCGGCAACATACAGCACTCCGACTTCATCAGCAGAATGGACCTCGCGTATGCGGCTGCCGACGTGATCATCTCACGCTCCGGCGCAAGCTCGATCTCGGAGATGTGCGCGGCGCACAAGGCAGCGGTGTTCGTACCGTCACCTAACGTGACCGAGGACCACCAGACCCACAACGCGATGGCGCTGGTAAACAAGAACGCAGCCCTTATCGTGAAGGACGCAGAGGCATCAGAGAAGCTTATGCAGACAGCCTGCGGACTGCTTTCTGACGCTGAGAAGATCGCAGAGATCGAGAAGAACGTCGCTGCACTGGCAAAGACAGATGCAGCTATGACAATAGCTGAAGAAATTTACAGGATTGTAAAATGAAAGAGTACACAAACATATATTTCATCGGAATCGGCGGAATCGGTATGAGCGCCATTGCGCGATATTACAACGCCAAGGGCTTCAAGGTGACCGGCTATGACAAGACACCGTCGCCTCTTACCCAGGCCCTCGAAGACGAAGGAATCGAAATACACTACGAAGACAATACAGACTTCGTTCCAAAGGACGTCGAGAACACTCTCGTCGTCTACACTCCTGCCATCCCTAAGGATATGGGAGAACTCGTATACGTTCAGGAGAACGGTTACAGAGTGATCAAGCGTTCAAGAATGCTTGGAGAGATCGCACAGGGACAGAGATGTATGGCAGTGGCCGGAACACACGGAAAGACCACCACAAGCACGCTTTTGAGCCATATCTTTACAGACAGCGGAGAGGGATGCTCGGCATTCCTCGGAGGTATTTCCAAGAACTACGGCAGCAATCTGCTCATCAGCGCCAATGATGTGATCGTGGCGGAGGCGGACGAGTTTGACCGTTCGTTCCTGCAGCTTTTCCCTGAGATTGCAGTGATTACCTCAATGGATGCGGACCACCTCGACATCTATGGTGACGAGGCTCACATCCGCGAGGCGTTCAAGGCATTCGCATCCCAGGTGAGCGGCACAGTGATCGTAAGGCACGGTCTTGACATTACTGCAGAGGATACAAAGGCAAAGATCGTGACTTACGGATACGACACACCTGAGGCTGACTTCTATGCTGAACCGCTTGAGGGAGGACGTTTCAACCTCCACTATCCCGGCGGAGTCATCGAAGACTGCATAGTAGGTATCCCTGGTTGGGTGAACATCGAGAACGGAGTGGCAGCAGCGGCGATAGGACTGAGCTACGGCCTTGAGCCGGCGAAGGTCCGCAAGGCGCTCGCCTGCTTCAGCGGAGTGAAGAGAAGATTCGATATGCAGGTGAACCAGGAGGGCCTCGTGTACATCGACGACTATGCGCACCACCCTAACGAGATCTCTGCAGCAGTCAGCTCGATCAAGAACAGATATCCTGGATACAGATTCACAGCGATCTTCCAGCCTCATCTTTACACAAGGACACGAGACTTCGCATCAGAGTTCGCAGAATCGCTGAGCCAGGTGGACAGACTTATACTTCTTGACATCTACCCAGCACGAGAGTTACCTATCCCAGGCGTGACATCCGAGATCATTTTCAAGGACATCACCGCACCGGAGAAGCTGATGATGAAGAAGGAGGAGCTCCTTGACTGCCTCAACGGATGGGAACTCGGAGAAAAGGAAGTATTCATAACTCTCGGAGCCGGAGATATCGACAGGCTCACAGGACCGATAGCAGAACTGCTGACAGCAAAGTCAGGAAAATAATATGCCGAAGATTGTCAGACATATAATCAGGATTCTATTCGCCGCAGCGCTTGCGGCGGCACTGATTGCGTCCTGCGTAGCAGGAGCCGCAGACAGGAAGCCGATTGTGTGCAAGGGCGTGAAGATTGTGATTGCTGACAGCACGGTCAACCAGTTCGTGACTCCGTCAGAGGTCAAGAAATACATCGACAAGGAATACAGCGGCTATATCGGTATGCCTATCGATGAGATAGACCTCGTGAAGGTGGAGGCGATACTGGATGAGAAGACAGCCATCTACAAGAGTGAGGCATACACCACCAAGGACAGCCTTCTGAACATCAGCATCACTCAAAGAAGACCTATCGTGAGATTCCAGAAGGGAGACAAGGGATTCTATGCTGACGCCGAGGGTTTCCTCTTCCCTCTTCAGAGCACATATGCTTCATATGTTCAGATCATAGACGGAGCGATTCCGTTGAAGAACGAACACGGATACAAAGGCACGCCGGACACCGAGGAAGAGAAGCTTTGGCTCAAGAGGATGATCGACCTGGTGAAGTACATTGACGGAAGCAGGAAATGGAAAGATGCGATCGTACAAATCAGCGTAGGTGAGGACGGCAACCTGACCCTCGTTCCGAGAAAAGGAAAGGAAAAGTTCATTTTCGGACATCCTACAGAAATCGAAGATAAATTCGAGAAGATGGAGCTTTATTACAAGGCCATTGCTCCGGCCAAGGAGGAAGGCCGATACAGATCGGTAGACCTCAGATTCGACGGACAGATAGTATGCAGATAAGACAGGAGACACAATATATGAGCGAACATACAGAAAAGAACATAGCGGCGATTGACCTCGGAACATCCAAGATGTCGCTTACTGTCGCGAGAGCGAACGGCAAGGATGTGGAGATCGTGTATTACAGGGAGATTCCATCGGACGGAGTCAAGTACAGCGGAGTGTGGAACGTGGTGAAGGCACAGGAGCCTTTGCAGCGTCTCATCCAGGATGCCGAGGAGTCATTGGACATCAAGATCACCCAGGCGGTGATCGGTATGCCGAAGTATCCTGTGCGCCAGGAGACCAACAGCGGCAAGGTGATGGACAGAGGCGAAGACACAGAAATCACTGCAGAGGACATCGACTGTCTCAAGAGATTCGCTCAGGAGACCTATCCGCTCAATGACCCGCAGAAGGAAGCGATCTATGGAGCTGTAGCCCAGTCCTTCTCTGACGGAGAGTATTTCCAGCTCATCGAGAATGACATCATCGGAATGACAAGCGACACTCTCGAGGGTCATTTCAAGATCTTCATCGGAAGGAAGAAGGATCTTACCAATGCCGACAATCTCCTGACAAGAGCCGGCGTATCTGCACGCAAGAAATATTTCACGGCTGAGACTACAGCGAAGGCTGTCCTCAGCGAGACAGAGATGGAAAACGGCGTAGCCCTCATCGACTTCGGCGGCGGCTCGACATCGGTCACCATCTATCACGACAGCATTATGCGTCATTATGCTTCCATTCCGTTCGGCGGAAAGAGCATCACGCACGACATAAAGAGCGAGCTCGAGATCACAGAGAGACTCGCGGAGAACATCAAGCTTGCATTCGGTGCCTGTATGCCTGACAAGCTCCAGAGCCTCAGCGAAAAGGTGCTCCACATCCGTGGAAACGGCGCTGAGCAGGACAAGCAGGTGGCAGTGAAGTACATCTCGGAGGTGATTACAGCCAGAGTGGAAGAGATTCTTCAGGCAATCCTCTATGAGATCAACGAAAGCGGACTCGCAGAGCACCTCAGAAGCGGCATCGTAGTGACCGGAGGCTGCGCACAGTTGCCTAACCTCGGACTCCTCATCGGAGAGATGTCCGGATACAAGGTAAGAACCGGCTACCCTGCACAGAATTTCTCGTTCCAGGGAATCGACGGCATCAACGATACGACTGCCACAACATCACTCGGACTCATTCAGGCAGCCCTTGAGGAAGAGGCAATGAACTGCACTTCAGCAGTTGTACGCCATACTGAAGTAGAGGAGGCTGAGGAACCTGAAACAGTTGTTGCAGAAGAGGTAGAGACTGCAGAAGTTGTCTACGAGGAGGAAACGCCAGAGGTAGACGTCACTGTAGAAGAGCCCGAGCAGAATCAGGAACAGGACATCTACTATGACCCTGAGTTTGAAAGCAAGGAGCACAAGACTGAAGACAGCAAACCTCTTTTCAAGAAGCTTAAGATCTTTTGGGGAAGCGCTGTATCAAAGTTTGGAGAGTTAAGCGACAAGGCAGACGAAATGATTGACGACATTTCAAGGTAAAAGGAGAGGATTTATGACATATACAGATATATCAGAGCTTGAGGTAATCCCTAAGGACTGGGAGCAGGACCACTCCATCATCAAGGTGATAGGAGTCGGCGGAGGCGGTTGCAACGCTGTCAACTATATGTTCAACAAGAAGATTGAGGGCTGTACGTTCATCGTGTGCAACACCGATTCGCAGTCTCTCAAGAAGAGCCCTGTGCCTACAAAGATACAGCTTGGCTCAGGCCTCGGCGCCGGATGCAATCCGACCGAGGGCCGCAACGCCGCGCTCAACTCCCAGAAGGAGATCGAGGAGAAGGTTCTTGACGGCAAGACCGAGATGCTTTTCATCACTGCAGGAATGGGTGGCGGTACCGGTACAGGAGCCGCACCAGTGATCGCTGCAATGGCGAAGAACAAGGGCATCCTCACAGTCGGAGTCGTTACACTTCCGTTCAAGAACGAGGGCAACGAGTCGCTTTCCAAGGCCATCGACGGCATTTATGAACTTCAGAAGAACGTGGACAGCCTTCTCATCATCAACAACGAGAAGATCTATGCACACTACGGCGGACTCCTCATCCAGGATGCATTCCCTAAGACTGACGAGGTGCTCGCTACAGCTGTACAGGGCATCACTGAGATCATCAGCAAGCCAGGTTACGTTAACGTGGACTTCAAGGACGTGAAGGCTATGATGACCAGCAGCGGTATGGCACTTATGGGCTGCGGTAAAGGCCAGGGCAAAAACCGAATCGCAGACGCTGTGAACAGCGCCCTCGCTTCCCCACTGCTCAACGACTTCGACATCAAGACAGCCAAGAACGTGCTCATCAACATCACTGCCGGTTACAACGAGAAGGGTCTCCTTATGGACGACCTCGCCGAGATAGACAGACTTATGACCGAGCAGCTCGGAGAGGGCGCCAACAGATTCAAGAGAGGTATCGTCTATGAAATGGGCGAGGAATTCGGAGACAAGGTGAACATCACCGTGATCGCTACCGGATTTGAAATGATGCGTCTTAACGAGATCACAGACGTGAAGGTCGGCAACATCATTATGATCGACAGCAACTTCACATACAGCAAGGACACTGCACTTGCAGGAGAAGGCATTGAACTCCCTGCTGTGAGAAGCCAGAAGATCGGATATAACACAAGCAGCATCAAGAAGCACTTCGATTTCGGAACTTCAGGCAAGCCGGTACTCCTCGTAGGAGAGGGCGACAACAAGAGCGACCTCGAGAACAGGACAGCCATCAAGAGAAAGACAAGAACAGATAAAACAGAATAGATATGACAAGGAAAACAAGAGTAAGGTTCGCGCCTTCACCTACAGGTCCGCTCCATATGGGCGGCGTTAGGACAGCTCTTTACAACTACCTTTTCGCAAAGCAGCGCGGAGGTGACTTCATCATCAGAATCGAGGATACCGACTCTCAGAGATTCGTCCCAGGAGCCGAGAAGTATATCATCGAGGCTCTCAACTGGTGTGGCATCGTGCCTGACGAGGGTGTCGATGCTGCAGGAAACGTTGTTGAAACAGCGTCTGAGCGTCATCCGCACGCCCCATACAGACAGAGCCAGAGAAAGCCTATCTACCGTCAGTACGCAGAGCAGCTCGTAGAGAACGGCTACGCATACTATGCATTCGATACAGCTGAGGAGCTTGGAGCAAAGCGCGCCGAGATGGAGGCAAACGGCCAGACATTCATCTACGGCCAGACTACACGTATGGGTCTGCGCAACTCCCTCTGTATGCCTGAGGCTGAGGTAAAGGAACTCCTCGAGACTCGTACAGACTGGACAATCCGCTTCAAGATGCCTGAGAACAGAGTAGTGAAGATGGACGACCTCATCCGCGGTCACGTGGAGGTGAACACATCTACTCTCGACGACAAGGTGCTCTGGAAGAGAGCGGATGAGCTCCCTACATACCACCTCGCAAACATCGTGGACGACCACCTTATGGAGATTACCGAGGTTATCCGCGGCGAGGAGTGGCTCCCATCGCTTCCACTCCACTACCTCCTTTACGAGGCATTCGGATGGACAGATACACAGCCACGTTTCGCTCACCTTTCTCTCCTCCTCAAGCCGGACGGAAAGGGCAAGCTTTCAAAGCGCGACGGCGACCGCCTCGGCTTCCCAGTGTTCCCGCTCCAGTGGACAAACGCTGAGGGTGAGGTTTCACGCGGATACCGTGAGGACGGATACTTCCCAGAGGCATTCGTAAACCTCCTCGCTATGCTCGGCTGGAACCCTGGTACCGAGCAGGAGCTTTTCACCCTCGAGGAGCTCATCGGCACATTCTCACTTGAGAGAGTGATCAAGTCAGGTGCACGCTTCAACGCTGACAAGGCAAAGTGGTACAACAAGGAGTATCTCCGCAAGAAGAGCGTTTCAGAACTCACTGACCTCTATATGCCTATCCTCGAAAGCAAGGGCATCAACGCTACAAGAGAGTATGTTGAGAAGGTTGTAGGCCTCATCAAGGAGAGAGCTACATTCGTGGCTGACTTCTGGGACATCGCACCTTATCTCTTCGTTGCTCCTACAGAGTTCGTCGAGAAGGATGCTGCAAAGTTCTGGAAAGAGGAGAACTACACTCTCGCTCTCAAGGCTGCAGACTTCATCCTCGCCTTCGAAGGAGAGTTCACTCCGGAAGGACTCGGCGCACCGCTCGAGGAGTACATCCGCAGCAACGAGTGGCCTATGGGTAAGGTGATGAACTGCCTCCGACTCGCAATGGTAGGCGGATCGAACGGTCTCGGCATCGCTGACATCGTGACCCTCATCGGCAAAGAGGAATTCGCAAGACGAATCGAATACATCAAAAGCAAACTCTGCTAACAGCATAACATTATGAAAATCGGTATTGCAAACGACCACGCAGGCGTGGAGTACAAGAACAGACTGGTTGAGTATCTCACCGGCAAAGGCTATGAAATGGTTAACTTCGGTACTGACACTACCGACAGTATGGACTACCCTGATGTGGCTCATCCGCTCGCGTCAGCTGTAGAGAACGGCGAGGTAGACCTCGGAATCGCATTCTGCGGCACCGGCAACGGTATACAGATGACCCTCAACAAGCACCAGGGCATCCGCGCAGGCCTCTGCTGGTCAGTTGAGATCGGCAAGCTCATCAAGCAGCACAACAACGCGAACGTGCTCGTGATGCCTGCACGCTTCATTCCTTTTGAGACTGTTGTTGAGATCGCTGACGCTTGGCTCAACGAGACTTTCGAGGGCGGCCGTCATCAGAACAGAATCGACAAAATACCTTGTAAGTAGCATATTTTGGAAGCATTGATACTGACTCCGGATTCAAGTCCTCTTACCAGAAATATAGAGGACTATCCGGAAGGGATCATCATCCCTATTGACAAACCATACAGATGGACTTCGGCGGACGTGATCAGAAAGGTCAAGTTCGCCGCAATCCGTCATTTCGGAAAGAAGAATCTGAAGGTAGGACACGCCGGAACTCTGGATCCTTTGGCTACCGGAGTGCTCCTTGTGTGCATAGGCAAGGCGACGAAGCTTGCGGAGGAGCTGCAGTCGCACGACAAGGAGTACGTTGCAGGTGTGACCTTTGGAGCGACCACTCCGTCGTATGACCTTGAAAAGGAGATCGACAGGTTCTTCCCATATGATCACATCACAGCAGAGGGTGTGGCAGAGGCCCTGCCGGGATTCATCGGTGAGCAGGATCAGATTGCTCCGCTCTTCTCTGCCAAGTCTGTTGACGGAGTGCGTGCATACGAACTCGCACGAAAGCTCCACGCCGAGGGCAAGACCCTCGACGAAGCAGCGCAGGAGCTGATCCGTGTCTCGAAGATCAATATCACAGCTCTTAAACTTGAAGAGTACATTGAGGCGTCGGAGAACTGTGGGGACCCCGAAGTGGGAGGGGTTGTTTTGAGCACAGCTGTTTCAGATGCATCCAGCAGAATCAATGTAACAGACAACTCCGCACTCGGTCTGCCTCGCGCCGTGATCCGTATGTCCTGCTCGAAGGGCACATACGTCCGCGCATTCGCCCGTGACCTCGGCGAAAAGCTCGGCAGCGGAGCCCATCTCGACTCCCTCCAGCGCAGCCGCAGCGGCACCTTCTGCGTCGAAAACGCCCTCAGCGTTGACCAGACGCTCTCCCTCCTTCAGAAATGACAGCCAGAGGAACATATTCATATAAGCACATCTGGAAGGTAGCCTATCCTATACTGATCAGCCTGCTGATGGAGCAGCTTATCGGTATGACAGACACTGCCTTTCTGGGACGCGTGGGAGAGGTGGAGCTTGGAGCTTCCGCCATTGCCATCGTGTATTATATGGTATTGTTTATGCTCGGTCTTGGATTCAGCGTCGGCGCACAGATCATCATCGGAAGGCGCAATGGCGAGGGACGGTTCAAGGACACAGGCAAGGTCTTCTGGAACGGTCTGTATTTTCTTTTGGGATTATCAGGCATACTGATCTTGGCATCCGAAGCCTTCTCACCGTGGGCGATGAAACTCCTGGTATCATCGGACGGCGTATATGAGGCTGCACTGAGCTACGTAAGATGGAGGCTTCCAGGTATGGTCTTCGCCTTCGTCACATCAATATTCAGAGCGTTCTACATCGGCACCACACAGACCAGAACACTGACACTCAACTCGATAGTGATGGTGATCTCAAATGTGTTCTTCAACTGGGTGCTCATTTTCGGTCACTTCGGCTGTCCAGCCCTTGGCATCACCGGAGCGGCAATCGGATCGAGCCTCGCCGAACTCGTTTCGCTCATATTCTTCATTATATATACGCGCGTAAGCTGCGACAGGGTCAAGTATGGCCTCGACAAGCCGGCAGGCTTCAGTCTGACCGAACTGAAAAATATGATGCCGGTATGTACTTGGAGTATGATACAGCACACCATATCGGTGTCGACCTGGTTCGTCTTCTTCCTGTACATAGAGCATCTTGGCGAGAGAGCGCTGGCCATCTCCAACATCACCAGAGGAGCATCCGGACTCATATGGGTGGTACTGATGGCATTCTCCTCGACCTGCAGCACGCTGGTCAGCAACATCATAGGCGAAGGACACCAGGACAAGGTGATGTCATTGGTGAAACGAATACTCAAGCTTTCCTATGGAATCGTAGGATCGATAATCCTGGTCTACTGCCTGTTCCCTGAAGCGATCGCACGTATCTATACAGACATTCCAGACATCGTCCAGGCATCCGGACCGGCACTTGTCGTAATGGCGTGCTCGTATCTGCTGCATATCGGAGGACAGGTCCTGTTCCTAGCTGTTTCCGGCACCGGCAGCACCAAGATGGCATTCAAGCTGGAGCTGATCGCATTGGCTATATATATGGTGTATTGCACCATAGTCATAAGCTGGATGAAAGTGGATGTGGCAGTATGCTGGACAGCGGAATTCGTATACGGCGGAATGCTGCTTCTGTGCAGCTTGATATACCTCCGCTCAGGCCGCTGGAAGAACCGCAGCATCTGATGTGCGCCTAGACGAGGCGGAAGGCCTTGATGGCGCGGGTGAATGTATAGTCGAGCGGATAGCGAGCCTTGGAGGTGGCGGCCTTGCGGGCGAGCTCTGAAGCGAGCGCATCAGGCCCGTCGAGGTAGCGCATAAGATTGTCGGTCAGGACGTGCTCGAGGAGCAGATGGAAGCCGTGGCCGTGGTCCTGATGGCGAAGGTGGCAGAGTTCGTGCAGGAGCACATAATCCTGAAGCACTTTCGGAAGCCTCACTATATTCAGGTTCAGATTGATGTTTCCCTTGCCTGAGCAGCTTCCCCAGTTGGTTGCGTTATGCTTGATAGTCACACGGTTATACACAAAACCATAGCGTTCGGCAAACTCTGCAAGGCGTGGCGGAAGCTCCTGCTTGGCCTGACGGCGGAGCGCCTCGACCTCTTCCGGAGTCGCTACACGGACATCCTTATATCGTTCCTTCTGCTTGGCCATTGTCTCTAGAATCCAGCCTCGGCGCGCCTGAAAAAACAGTTGAGCCGCTGCCATAGGCACGATGTACGGCACAGTCACGCTCACCCCCTTTATCGGGTGTACACGTATGCCGATGCTCCTGCTTCTGACACTTTTCTTGAATACGACTTCCCCTATCTCCGGATCCTGTAGAATCTTCATCTGACCTCGTTTAAAGAAAGACAAATATAATGATATATTTTTTCTTTCGATGGGTTGTTTTCTTGAATATTATGTCTATCTTTGCGCCCGCTTTGGGTTTACTTGCCAGTGACCCGTAAAGTTTTGATGTTTAACCCTTAATCTTTAAAAATTATGGCAGAGTACCTTATGCCTGAAAAGAAACAGGAGATTTTCGCGAAGTACGGAAAGTCTAACACTGACACTGGTTCACCAGAGAGCCAGGTAGCTTTGTTCTCATACCGTATCGCTCACCTTACTGAGCACCTTAAGAACAACAAGCACGACTAT
>JAFYWC010000163.1 GCA_017546585.1 Bacteroidales bacterium | reverse complement strand
TATCTGAAGTCGCTCCAAACCAAATATTAGTCACTATTATGTAAAGCCAAGTGGGTCTATTATGATGTCAATGATTTAAAAATCAACAACATAAAGATTAGTAGGCTTATAAGGCTTTACATAATCTCAGTCTTTACATACCGATCCTTATGTAAACATTTACATAAGGAAGCAATCTTGCTGGGATGCACGGCGGTGGAGCTGCGTATGTGGCTTTCAAGAAGTTTGGCGCTGTGATGGGATGTGGCGTTGGACTTCGAGGTCAGAGTTATGCGATCCCTACTATGCAAGGAGGAGTAGAAACTATCAAGCCATACGTGGATGAGTTCATTGCTTTTGCAGGTGGACATCCGGAACTGTTCTTTTATGTGACTCGTATAGGGTGCGGGATTGCCGGATTCAGGGATAAGGATATTGCTCCTTTGTTTGCTGGGGCTGCGGGTATGGAGAATGTATGTTTGCCGAAAGGGTGGAATAAATAATTAGATATATGGGAAAGGTCGTGTTTCCGTTCGACTCGTATGTGAGTCCGTTGTATAATGCGTCAGCAAAGAAGGTGGATGAGTATATCCTGATGGTGGAACTTCGGGATGTGCCGTATAAGGTGTGCCGCGAGGTGTCGGTGCCATCGAATCTGTATGTCGGATATCTCGGTGAGGTGCTGGTGATTGCGATGGGCTGGGTGAATTATCATCTGCACGAGATTTCGAAGGACGGATTCTATTATATGAGGCCATATAATATGGAGGATAATGATATGCTGGCTTACGATGAGGATAAGGTGCGGGATGCATTTCAGTATACTGTGGCGGATCTTGTGAGCAGGAAGGGTTCTTCATTTGAACTGGTGTATGACTTCGGAGATTCATGGAAGCATAAGGTAACCTGCTTGGGTAAGCGTAAGAGGTCTGGGATTTATGGTATGCAGGATCCTGTGGTTGAAGTCCTGTCCGGTGAAGGATCTTGCCCTCCTGATGATTGTGGTGGTACATATGGATATAGGGATTTACTTTCGACAATGGCAGATTCTTCGAATGAGGAGTATGAGTCGATGAAAGGTTGGCTGCAAGGTGTGTGGGGATATGGGGATTTCGACCCGCTTGCTTTCGACCTGCATAACTGTAGATTGAGGGTGGATGATTATCAGAGGTTGATTGAGGAGGTCAGGAGAGGGTTGTTTAGGAGGTGATAGTATGATTTTTGCTTGATATTATTGCGTAATTGTTTGAAAATATTAACTTTGCAACAGATACTATTGCTATGAATAACGAAAGAAACACAAAGCCGGTGGTAATCACCAAGACTTCCAAGAAACTGGAGACTCTCCTCGGACAGTTGAAGGAGCAGAAGTTGACTCAGCAGACGAAACTGCGTGAGATGGAGGAGTGTACATTTAGTGTGAACATCTGATGGAAGTATCATTTTCACTTACATATAAGGAGGGAAACGAAATAAGAGTTTCCCTCTCTTCGTTTACAGATACCGCTATTCCTGATCTTATCGGGTATCTTGGCGATGCGGAAATTGTAGAGGTGAGTCTTGTTCGCCAATGCGGAGAAGATATGGCCGATCTTGCGACTTTGTCTAAAGTTGTTGAGAGGATTGGAAAGTTTCTCATTGAGAACCCTCACGTGATTCTGTATTATTACTGCGATGAGATGAATGAGATTCCCGGAATGAGAGTGTCTAGAGATATATCCAGTCCGGAATATCGCAATCATTTGTTCTCATTGCTGTATTCCAAAGGTGCCAGACAATTCCCTGAGTTGCAGATTGTGGATATGCCAATTGTCTTTATCGGAGAAGATCACAAGACTTTCATTCATCTGATCTATCGCGAGGATCTTCAGGACAAGGCAGATATGATAAAGGATTACCTTAATGATATTGCAGACGGAGTGAAATGATTGTAAACCACCTTTTCCCTGTGAATCAGACCATTGATTCCGTGTTCGCTCCGGAGAATCTTGGCCCAGACTGTATGTGGATGGCACATCTTATGGGCCCAGTAGAAAATGCTATAGAGCAATATCTATTCGATGGTGAGTATCAGGAGGCCGTGACAATGTTTCTTCAGTTGACTGATTCATTGTGCTATCATTTTGTGAAAGATGAGCATTGGTGTTATTTTGATGATATGTATCATCCCACATATAATATGGATGCGAATTGGGAATTTCTACGTGACTTCTTGAAGAAATTCCCGGATGAACTATTCGATGAATTAGAAGAAGGATTGATAGACTTGTCGCAAACTGAAGCCTGCCAAGGATATGGTTGTCCTTCGATAGAGAATTGGCTTGATGATATGAAAGCGATGTATCAGTAAGAACTATAGTATTTATGTCAAAGGTGTTGCTTAAAAAGAGGTTGTCTTCGATGTCGAAGGCTGAGGTTATTGGTCTTGTGGCAGAACTGTATGAAGCGAAGAAAGAGGTCAAGGATTATCTGGATTATTGGATGAATCCGGATGAGGATGCGAAGCTGGAGGAGTATATGAAGATTATCCGATATGAGTTCTATCCTCCGGGAAATCGTGAGCCAAAGACGAGATTCAGCGTATGCAAGAAAGCCATCTCGGATTATAAGAAACTGAAGCCATCAGCTGGCGCAGTGGCAGAACTAATGCTCTGTCTGGTTGAGAATGCCTGCCGGTTCACAGCTGAGTATGGAGATATGTGGGAGTCGTATTATGATTCGGTGATCAGCAACTTTGGCACTTTGCTCAAGCATATTGATAAGGCCGGTCTGTTTGATGTATATAGGTCTCGTTTGGAGCAGTGTGTAGAGACGGTACGTGATTGCGGATGGGGGCTGCATGATGATATGGGTGATATGTTTTATGAGATGGTGGAGAGATATTCTTAAAAATCAGGCAAGTTGTTATCTACCGGATTCGAGAAATTCTGTTGAGGTTTTTTCGTTATAAGGTACTGCTTTGGTACTACATTATTTACAGTTCGTATTTCGGGTCATTTTGAGCCTATAATCGCCCGAACGATGATGTGCAAACTGTATAAACCCAACCATCCCTCCAAGCATCTAACTTATACTATATAAGCTAAACTATATAAACAGAATGTGCGCGAAGTGACAAAATTGAGTCACTTCGCGCACATTCCGTTTGTTTAACCACAGCTAAATCAGGTGTTTGCGAAACCCCGCTGTGCGCGACGTCCATCAGAAACGTCACTTCGCGCACACGGTATTCACTAGAAGTGCACGTGTGGCTTACCTCAAATCTTATCTGTCAAACATATTCTTCAGATGGATGGAGAGGTTGGTGTCGTTTTCCATCAGTCCGAGCTTGTGTCTGATCTCGCCGCTCTGGATGTAGTGTCTGGATTGGTTTGTGTAGGTCTTGATGTCCTTGCCCTTCATTCCGATCACGTACAGGCAGCAGATGTTGATCTCCTCATCGGTCAGGCCTTTCTCCTTAAGAGCAACAATGAATTTCGGACTGTTGCCCTCGATTGTCAGCCTTGTGGATTCGATGAACGTTTCCCTGTCAGCAACTAGCGCTTCCAGTTTCTGATATGCCTTCTTGTTGTCAGAACTTGAGTCTGTGATATGTGAGATGATCACATTGTTCAGGATCTTAAGTCTTTCCCAGATGACGATCTTTGCTTCGTCTTTCACATTCGAGTCATCAATCATCTTGGTCAGGGCGTCCCTTTCCGCAATTGCATCAGAATACAGCTGCTCAAATCTCTCCTTCTCAATCTCCAGCTGCTTCTTCTCTGCAGTTCTGACCAGAAGTTTCTTTCTGATGAGGTATATGACGATACCGGCAGAGAGGATTATGATGATTCCGATCAGGTGCATTCGTTCTTTGGCACGCTCACTCTTGAGCAGTTCCAGCTCATTCTTCAGACGCTCCTCGACAAATTTGGTGTCCGAGTCAAAGATCTGCATATCGATCTCATCTGTGATCTCGATGTAGTTCTTATATGCCGAGAGGGCCTTCTTGCTGTCACCTAGCTTTTCATACGCCGAAGCGATGACGTAATAGTAAGATGCGTCCTTCTTGATGTCATTGTACTTAAGTGCATTTTCAAGGTCTCTAATCGCCAGTTCGGGCTTGTCCATCCATATGTGTGCATATGCAATCGATGACCACATTATGAGTGATGAATCCTTGATCTCTGTGATGTAATCCTTCAAAACGCCTTCCTGGGCATCATACTGGCAAGACCAGTTGATCCAGATTGCGTAGCAGTCGCTTTTCTGCTTCTCGCTGAGCTGATCCCACTTCTCCTTGAGTGTCTTAAGGCATCCGATGAATCTTTGGGAGTCGTTCACTGAATGATACAGGATCGCCAATTTGTTGATGGCATCGAAATATCTTGCCTGGTCCTCTGCCGCAAAGTAGAGATCGATCGCGTTCTGTGCATCTGAAATAGCCTGTGAGTAGTTGTGGATCTTCCTGTTGATCTCCATCTTTGCCTCATACAGCCTGCCTGCCAATGATTTGTCCTTGCATTTCTCGGCACAGCTCTCTCCCTTGACAAGCATTTCCATCGCTCCCTCGTCGTCCCCGCTGTCCTGTTTGATGCATCCGCAATAGTAATACATCTTCAGCTTCTCGTCTGCGTCACCGTTCCTCTCGAAATATCGAACCGCCTTTTCAATCTCCTCCATTATGTCTGCGACGCTTTCAGTCCTCTCCGGCATATAGTCTTCCATTTCCAACAGAATCCCGTAGGCTTCGCTCTTGCCGGAACTGTTGCAGGAGAGTATCGTCAGCGCCGTAAACACGACGGCTAAAGTTGTTGTTATGCGTCTGTCCATTTACTAAAATGCTATTCCTATTCTATACTGGATATGAGGTGCTATAAACATATCGTCTCCACATACACCGATTTTAGGGCCGAATGTAGCTTCGTGGAACCAAAGCCTTCCGAATGATCTTCTGATTCCATATGCCGGTGTGAAGCTTATCTCAAGGTCACCATTTGTGTTGGCTCTGATTCTCATAGATATGAAATCTGAAGAGTTGTTGTAAGTGCAACGGCCGTATTCGGCACGCTTGGCGATATTTGAGTACCATCTTGCTTCTAAGGATACTCCTAAGCCCAAAGTACCTTCAAATGTACTGAAGTATGACCCTGATGACATTTCGAAGCCAGTAGGAACAAGACCTGCTCGGCTGATGAGTGTCCATCTGTCTGCAAGCTTTGCTTCATATGAATACTCCAGACCCAAGATGGTAGAGGATACGGAATGATTTGACGTTACGTCGTAAGTGTAGGTAATGATATCCTGTGGCCTTTCTTCTATAGGTTTTCTTCTTGCTGATGCGCTGAAACCGATAAGTGCAATTACTGTAATGAGTAATATCCTTTTCATAATGTCTTTTTCTTAAATTATTTAACTCGTGCGACGATATCCTTTTGTCCTGCAGACACTTCTTTGTCGAGCATATGATCCGGATTGTACTGTCCTCTTGGAATGTCTCCCAGGATGAAGTAGTTGGCCTTTCTGGCAGCCACGATATGGTCGGTGACTGCTGTGTTGATGGCTGAGGCCGCGAGGTCTACCAAGGCGCCGAGCAGTCCATATGATGACGCTGAATTGACTGATAGATCAAGATACAGGTCGCAGCTTCTGTCAAAAAGTATCTCATTGGTATATGCCGACTTGATTACATACCTGATCTTGGTCTCGATGCCCAATCCTTTCTTTGCCCATTTGTCGATCACCGAGAATACGACCGCATCGGCTCCGAAATAATTGTTGAATGCTTCCAATGACGATTCGAAGAACAACTCTGCGTCATAGGCGCTCTCAGCCTTCAGGATATCCATAGCCAGCAGGGGAGAGAAGACATAATAACCGGCTTCAATCAAAGGTCTGCTGATGGATGTGTAAAGAAGGTCTTTCGCTTCGACGTTGGTTGAGTTGTTGATTGGAGGCATTACCAGCAGTGTGATAGGCTTCTCCTCATACATCTTGGCATACTGCGACCCTCTTGTGACTGTGCTCATCATTCCGCAGGACGAAACGAGGCAGCAGACGAGTATAAAGTATATTATTCTTTTCATAGGGCAGATCAGTTACAGAGTCTATCGATAAGTGGTGCGATGAACTTGGCGGATTCCGGATACAGCTCGATCTCCTTCAGCATCATCTCTTTGCCCTTTTCAGGGAAGAATGATGCATAATCTGTGGATATGAAGATCTTCTTCTGTGTTGGAGTAGCGTGTTTTTCAAAGATTTCCGCGTTTCCCGGAACAAGTAGCATATAGCCGTATTCTGCACATATGCCCGGAGGAGGCAACTTGCGGATTCCGCCAGGGTGTGTTACCAGATCTTCGTACATATGTATGAGCTTGCATATGCTCTCTGGTGTCTGCGTGTCATAGTTCTTGTAAGTCAGATTCTCATAGGTCGTCGCTCCATTCAATGTTGACGCACCCCAATAATACAGTGGCGTTGTCAGACCGCAAGAGGTGATGCAGATTGAAATGATGGTTAAAATCACAAGTTTTCTCATAACTCGATTATCTTTGTTTCTCCGTTGGAAATGAATAACTTATGAGCGTATATCTCGTTGCCGTTCATCAAGACTGATACTGTATGCTGTCCCGGAGTCAGCTTGATGGTGTTCTCGGCGGTTTTCTTGATGTCTCTGCCGCTCTTGTAAGCCTTCAACTTTACTGTTTCGAGAAGATATGTATTGCCGTCGATGATGACAGATATAGGGTAGCTTAGTTCATCTGTGAACGATATGTATGATGCGTCTTCAATGCCGGACTGGATGGAATATGTGCCGACTCCGCAGCCGGTAAGCATCATTGCCAAAGCTGCAATTGCTATAAACTTCTTCATATTATTTATCCATTATATAGTAAATACCAAGATTCTCTGCGTCAATTGGTTCGCCTTCATAACTGCAGAAAGACAGTTCATTCTCGGCAGTATCTCCGAATGAAGAAATGACTGTGACTTCTCCGATCTTTGTGCCTGGGAGTTCCACATTCATACCAGTCTGTGGGTTTCTCACAGTCTTGCCTCTCTTATAGACACTGAATGTGTCTCCGGCGCTGAGTCCCTGTGATGCACCTCCTGAGATGATGTATGTGCTGTCTTCGACTGAAAGCACATATGATCTCCAAGGTTTGTCCATACATTTGTTGATGATGTTTTCGACGAGCTGCGACAATGCTGCAGAAATCGCTTTGTCGCTCAATGTTGCATCAAATCCGGCAGAGCCTCCGATACCCATAGTCTGTTTGCTTGAAGTTTCCGCAAAACCCTTTGCCTCGTCTGAATAGATGATAAGACCAGTTGAAGCCTCTACAAGTCTGATGCTTACTCCAGCTTCCACTGTCTGTGTCTTTGTGGATGAGAACACTTTCTGCTCTCCTTCGGTCTTGCGTCCGTATTCTGTTATCGAGCCGAGGATGATGTAATCGGCTCCGATCTTGTTCATATCGCTTCCGGCCTCGTTCACAAGAATGTCAAGGTCGTCTCTTTCAAGAAGTATGAATTTTCCGCTTGAAGCAAGCTTCGATGAAAGAATGTCAAGAGCCTGCTTTCTCATCGGGTCGTTTTCCTTGTCGTAAAACAGTCCTTTTGCATACTGAGTCTCGTTGGAGAATCGTCCGATTGCAACTTTCCTTTTGATGGTTCTTTCTTCCTGTGCGGATGCAGGAATGAAGATCAGTGCAAGCAATGCGATTGCGAGCAGTTTGTGTAATGTCTTCATATCAGTACGTTTTGATTTATGACGTAAATATCAGCGAGTAGTACCACCCGCTTTTACAAAGTTAGCATATAAAAGTTTTACATTTTAGAAAAGTGATAAGAAATTCATAAGCGCAAAGCGCTATTATTCAGTTCGTTTACGGAAAAATCGCAGATGTGGAGTTTAACAAAGTTTAACTTTTGATACGAAAAAAGCCTTGCAGGTGTGATGCTCTGCAAGGCTGACTGTATGGAGGGGAAATTATTTGCCGGAACCAAGAAGGTCCTTGATGCTGCCGAGGGAACCTAGGACTGAAGTCGCCTCGTACGGCACATACACTGTCTTGTTGTCTTTCCCGGATACCATTTCCTTGAGCGAGTCGATGTACTTCACGGCAAGGAGATATGCGGAAGGATCTGCCTTCGTGCCCTGGATGGCTTCAGTCACCTTGCGGATGGCTTCAGCTTCGGCTTCAGCCTGAAGGACTTTCGCCTTCGCATCCGCCTCTGCCTGCAGAATCTTTGCCTCAGCCTCACCCTGTGCGAGGAGGATCTGCGCCTGCTTCTCCGCTTCTGCCTCATTCACCTGTGACTGTTTTTCACCCTCTGACTTGAGGATTGTAGACTGCTTTTCACCCTCTGACTTCAGAATCTGCGCACGACGCTCGCGCTCTGCCTGCATCTGCTGCTCCATAGCCTTTCTCACGCTGTCCGGAGGAGTGATATCCTGGAGCTCTACTCTGTTCACCTTTACACCCCATTTGTTTGTAGCGTCATCAAGAACTGCGCGAAGTTTAGAGTTGATTGTGTCGCGTGAAGTGAGAGTCTCGTCGAGTTCAAGTTCTCCGATCACATTACGGAGGGTTGTCTGTGTGAGTTTCTCAATCGCGTTAGGGAGATTGTCGATCTCGTATACGGATTTGACTGGATCTGTTATCTGGAAATACAGAAGGGCATTGATCCTTGTAGTGACATTGTCCTTTGTGATCACATTCTGCTCAGGGAAATCGTATACCTGCTCGCGAAGGTCGATCACGTCAGACTCCTTGAGTACTACGACATTGTTGCCTGCCCTGTCTCGCACTACATAGCGTACAGTGACGCTTCTTGCCTTGTCGAGGATCGGCCAGATGATGTTGATGCCGGAAGACAGTGTCCTGTTGTATCTTCCAAGACGCTCGATGACTCTTGTTTCTGACTGCTGGATGATCTTGAATCCAGACAATACATAGATTATCGCCACGGCGGCAATAATCGCGAAGATTACCATTGTACCCATAGTTCTGATGTTTTAGATTTCTTCTACAGTAAGAATGACGCTGTCCACTTTGAGGATGCGGACTACCTTGCCGGCTTCCACCGGCTTGCTGTCGGCTGTCACAGCCTTCCAGTCATCTCCGTCCACCTTTACGCGTCCGCCTGTCACGGCTGCAATGGCCTCGGTGACGATGGCCTGTCTGCCTATAAGAGCGTCCACATTTGTGAGGACTGTCTTCGATTTGCTGTGGAACAGTTTCAAGACGACCGGACGGACCAGTACAAATGCAAGCAATGTTGTGATTGCAAAGATGAGAATCTGAAATTTAAGAGCGCATCCGCATCCGGAAGCGATGGAGCCACCGATGGCTCCGATAGAGAGACAAGCTACTGCAAATCCCGGCGTGAAGATCTCCATAATGAAGAACACAAGCGCCACAATAATCCAAATGTGCCAAGGTTCCATAATAGAAAAATTTATACGCTCTCAAATTTAGCATATATTTTCAATATCTCAAAGAAGTCTTGCTTTAGTCCGGCTGAATTCCTAACTTTGAGAGTCTTAAATCGTATCATTATGGAAATCAGACCGATTGCCCATATCAAGACCGGATTTCCGGAGAAGTTCGGCATTCCACGTCAGAGCGGACTTGCAGAGAAACTCATAGGCAAGATCATCTTTGAAAAGGAATTCAGAGTCAAGGAAGCCTTCAGGGGATTGGAGGAGTTTTCTCATCTTTGGCTCATCTGGGAATTTTCAGCAAACAGACATTCGCAATGGCAGCCTACTGTCAGACCTCCGAGGATGGGAGGCAATGCGCATATGGGCGTATTCGCTACACGCTCACCGTATCGCCCGAATCCGATAGGACTGTCTTGTGTAGAGATCGAGTCGATAGATATGGACGCACCTGACGGACCGGTCATATATATTAAAGGTGCAGATCTGATGGACGGCACACCTATATATGATATCAAGCCATACATCAGATATGCCGATTCGCGTCCGGAGGCGGTTTGCGGCTATGTAGACGGTCTCGCAGAAAGGAAACTCCACGTGAAAATGTCGCAGGCCCTCGTGGCAAAGGTTGCGGATGACGATGTGCTGGCGGCTATGGTTGAAATGCTGAGTCTGGATCCTCGTCCGTCATATCACAACGATCCTAACAGAGAATACGGCCTCACATATTCAGGCTATAACATAAAGTTTATAGTGAACGACGGAGTGCTTGAAGTTATCGATATAGAATAAGGTAACGCGCAAAATAGTTATAAATAAATATTTTATACTATCTTTGCGCGCTTTTTTAACCTTATTTACATATGTTGAAAACACTTAGATCGTCTATATTCGCCGGTATATACATCGGAACAGCAGGTTTTGGATTCCTGGCTTCTGGCATTCAGTCAGAGATTTATGGTTCGCTCGTAGGAGCGGTGCTCTTCTCGATCGGACTTATGGCAGTAGTAGGATACAAGCTCAAGCTTTATACAGGTACAGCAGGTTTCATCAATAAAAATGAAGTAGGACAGCTGTTCTTCATTCTTTTCGGAAACATCCTCGGATGTCTCTGTATGGGACTTCTCTCCCGTATCTCACCTATGGACATCCAGGGCGCTGCCCAGAGAATCCTTGAACTCAGACTCAGGACCGGAGCTCTTACTTGCGGCCTTCTTGGAATTCCGTGCGGTCTGCTTATGACCACAGCGGTAACATTTGCCCGTAAGGGAAACGTGCTCCCGCTCTTGTTTGCAGTTCCTCTCTTCATCGTATGTGGCTTTACTCACTGCGTTGCAGATGCGTTCTACTACACGTGCGTGCCGGTGGCATTCCTCAAGGCTAACGCTCTCCAGATTCTTGGAGTTTACGTCTGCATTGTTCTCGGCAACCTTATCGGATGCAATCTTTACAGAATCGTTCTGGCGAAAGATCAGTACTAGAAATAAAAAAGGACTTCATACCGAAGTCCTTTTTTGTTTTATTTAACCCTGAACCAGTCCATTGTTCTTCCGATCAGACCTTTCTTGTCGAGTGATCCGCGAACCTTGAGGACGTCGCCTTCAACTCTCATAGAGCAGTTGTAAGTCTTGCCGTTACCTGGGTCGTAGATCTTTCCTCCTGTGTACTCGCCGCCGTCCTTCTTCAGGCCGCTGAGCATATTCAGGCCCATAAGCTGGCGCTTGCGGAGCTGCGGATCAGGATTGTTGTCGTCGATCGCTGGAGTGCCGTCAGCCTCTGTCGGCTTCTCAAGCCATACGATCTTTCCGTTGAATACGTCGCCGCTTTTGTAAACCTCTACGATTGCGGTTCCGTCAGAGAGTTTCCACTTGCCTACAACGTCCTGAGCAAATGCTGCTGCGAAGGGCATAACGGCAAGAATGAAGCAAAATAAAATCTTTTTCATCTTGTTATGGTTTTAGTTACGGAAACAAATATAGCAATCTTGCGAAAGTTTTGTTATATTTGTGAGATTTTTGTGGTGAAATAACCTAATATAAAGGCAAAATTATAGATATATGGGAAAGATAATCTTGACAGGTGACCGTCCGACCGGAAAACTTCATCTCGGACACTATGTGGGATCGCTCAAGAGAAGAGTAGAGCTCCAGAACTCAGGAGAATATGAGAAGATTTTCATTATGATCGCTGATGCTCAGGCTCTTACAGATAATGCAGACAACCCTGAAAAGGTACGTCAGAATATTATTGAGGTGGCATTGGATTACCTTTCTGCAGGACTCGATCCTGAGAAGGTGACAATCTTCATCCAGTCGCAGGTGCCGGAGCTTTGCGAGCTCGCATTCTATTATATGAACCTTGTGACAGTTCAGCGTCTCCAGAGAAATCCTACCGTAAAGCAGGAGATCCAGCTCAGAGGCTTCTCGGAGGGTGAGGACGATGAGAACCAGAACAAGAAGGGAACACCTGTAGGATTCTTCACATATCCTATCAGCCAGGCAGCCGACATCACGGCGTTCCGCGCTACTACAGTCCCTGTGGGTGTTGACCAGGCTCCTATGATCGAGCAGACTCGCGAGATCGTCCACAAGTTCAACTCTGTGTACGGCGAGACTCTCGTGACACCTGAGATGGTTCTTCCTGAGAATGCTACCTGCTGCCGTCTCCCAGGTACTGACGGTAAGGCAAAGATGAGCAAGTCTCTCGGCAACTGCATCTACCTTTCAGATACATCAAAGGAGATCAAGAAGAAGGTGAACAGTATGTATACAGACCCTGAACACCTTCAGATCACTGATCCAGGTCATATCGAGGGCAATGTGGTCTTCACATATCTCGACGCATTCAGCACACCTGAGCATTTCGCGAAGTTCCTTCCAGAGTATGCAAACCTCGACGAGATGAAGGATCACTACCGCAGAGGAGGTCTCGGTGACGGAACCTGCAAGAAGTTCCTCTTCAACATTATGGAGGAGTTCCTTCAGCCAATGCGTGAAAAGAGGGCATATTACGAGCAGAACATCCCTCAGGTATATGAGATTCTCCGCAAGGGTTCTGAGGCTGCGAGAGCGGAGGCTGCCAAGACATTGGCAGATGTCCGCAAAGCAATGAAGATCGACTACTTCGAGGATGCGGAACTCATTGCAGAGCACACAAAGAAATATCAGAAATAAACAAAAAATACTCTGACCAAACGGTCAGAGTATTTTGTTTTTGATATGTAGTGATCTTATCTTTCGTATTCAACCTTTGCTCTAACTTCAGCAATTGTCTTTACGTACTCAATTACGTTGTCCCTCATATCGTCTGCCTTGTAAGCTGCGAGAGCCTCCCAAGAGTCGAAGTCAGCCATCATAACAGCGTCGTATGAAGATTTTCCTTCATTTCTGTTAACGCCTACCTCAATGCTCTTAAGACCTGGCACGAGTCCCAGGAGGGACTCATATTTTTCCTTGACATCTTCAGCGAGTTCCTTTGGAGTCTTACCATCTGATGGTTTGAACTTCCACATTACACAATATCTTACCATAGCTGTTAGTGTTTAGTGATCAATTTTTGATTACGACCACTAATTTAGCAACAAATATTGAAACCGCCAAAAGAAAATGTTTTAATCGAAATATTTCATATATTTGTATTATCAATATGAGTGCAGATAACCACAGAGGAACGCGTATAGCCAAAAACACCCTGATGCTCTATGTCAGGATGCTGGTTCTTATGCTTGTCGGACTGTACACGTCCCGTGTAGTCCTCGCGGCCCTCGGTGAGAACGATTTCGGTATCTATAATGTGGTAGGCGGAGTCGTCGCGATGTTCACCATCATTTCCGGTGCACTCAATTCCGCAGTACAGAGATTCATCACTTTCGAGATGGGAAAAGGCCCGCAGGCCCGGATTCGCCGTGTCTATTCCACAGCGGTGCTCATCCAGCTTGCCTTGGCGGCAATCGTAGTGGCTTTTGCCGAGCCGATCGGCCTTTGGTTCATCGACAACAAGATGACCATCGACCCTTCGAGGATTCCGGCGGCACGTCTGGTTCTGCACTTCTCACTTGCCGCTTTTGTCATAAATCTTATGAGCGTTCCGCAGATGGCATCAATCACTGCGCACGAGCGAATGTCGGCATATGCCTGGATCGGAGTTTTAGACGGTCTTTTGAGGCTTTCGGTGGCTTTGATGGTAGCTCACTCAAATTATGATCGTCTCGTCCTCTACGCGGCGCTTATGATGCTTGTCGTTCTGGCTGTCAGACTGGCTTACGGGCTCTATTGCAGAAAGCATTTTCCTGAGTGCCGTTTTATGGCGGTCTTTGACAAGGCTCTTGTCAAGGAAATGTTCTCTTTTGCAGGTTGGAACTTCATAGGTGTGACTTCAGGTGTCCTAAGAGATCACGGAGGAAATATCCTGGTCAATCTCTTCTCGGGTCCGGCAGTAAATGCAGCGCGTGGTCTTGCTGTACAGCTCAATGGAGCGGTGCAGGGTTTTGTGACCAATTTTATGACAGCAGTGAATCCTCAGATCACCAAATCGTATGCTTCGGGTGAAAAGGACTATATGTTCTCACTTGTCCGCAGGTCATCGAGGATGTCGTTCTGTCTGCTTCTTTTCATCGCTCTTCCTATAATATTCAATACGGAATACATACTTGGCCTGTGGCTCAAGGACGTGCCTGCACATTCAGCTCTGTTTGTGCAGCTGTTTCTTGTTTTTGCCTTGAGTGAATCATTCTCCAATCCGATGATCACTGCAATGCTTGCTACCGGTGACATCAGGAATTATCAGCTCGTGGTCGGAGGTCTGCAGCTTCTGAACCTTCCGGTTTCATATCTGTTCCTCAGATTCGGTGCAATGCCGGAGATTACGGTTATGGTGGCGATTGCGATATCTCAGATCTGCCTTTTCGCACGACTGGTTATGCTGTCCAAGGCGACTGGGTTTCCTGTTGCCGAATATCTGGCGGATACATATGGGCCGATGCTGTTCAAGGTGGCACCAGCAGCCGTGTGTCTGCCTCTATTGCTCAGCATAGTAATCCCTGGAGGCTTGGTCGGATTCCTGGTCAGCGGTACAGTCTGCGTGATCAGTACTGCCGGTGCCGTTTATATGTTCGGAGTCACAACTGAAGAGAGAAAGTGGCTCAAGGTTATGATAGCAGAAAGATTAAAAAGACAATAATGATAAGGATTTCGGATAAGTCATTGTGCTGCGGCTGTACTGCCTGTGCCACTGTCTGTCCGGCGCAGTGCATCGTTCTGCGCCGTGACCGCGAGGGTTTCGACTACCCGGTCGCGAATCCTGATCTGTGCATAAACTGCGGAAAATGTGAGAAGGTCTGCCCGATGCAGCAGCTTTCCAAGCCTTCGGAGACAACGGCGGTATATGCGGTGAGGGCGGAAGCCCACTTGGGGGAATCGTCTTCTGGAGGAGTGTTCCCTGTCATTGCTGGCAAAATGATAGAAGAAGGTGGAGTAGTCTTCGGTGCCGTACTCGAGCCTGACAAGAGAGTGGCTCATTATGAGGCGTCGACTATGGAGGAACTCCAGAAGATGAGAGGATCTAAATATGCCCAGAGCGACCTCTATTCTACATTTGAAGATATTGCTTACTATCTTAAGTCTGGACAGAAGGTCCTTTTCAGCGGTACTCCTTGCCAGGTGGCCGGATTACTGAATTCCTTGGGCGGACCGCAGGAGAATCTGCTGACTGTGGATTTTGCCTGCCACGGTGTGCCGAGCCCGGGACTTTGGGAGAAATATGTAAAAGCTTTGGAGGCCAGCAAAGGATCTCAGTTGAAGGAAGTCAAGTTCCGCGACAAATCAGAAGGCTGGAGACATTATTGCTTCAGATATGATGATGTAAGCGTTCCATATGTCGATGATCCGTTTATGGCTCTGTTTGTCCAGGATATGTCTATAAGACCGTCCTGCTACAGTTGCCGTTTCAGGGCGGAGGGGAGCGGAAGCGACCTGAGGCTTGCAGACCTTTGGAGCGTGTCGAAAGCTGCACCTGAATTTGATGATGACAAAGGAGTGACCGCTGTATTCGTGAATACGGAAAAAGGTGCTGCTGCTCTTGAGGTGCTCAAGAAGACTGCTTTGGTCAAGCAGATTGATGAGAATATGGCGAAAGAGGACAACGGAGGTTTTGCAGCAGTGATTGCCGTGCCTGAGAAGCGTGAAGAGTTTTTCAAGGGGGTACACTCGACAAAAGACCTTATCGCATATATGTCAACATATGTTGTGAGACGTCCTATGCATATCAGAATGTACAGAAGTGTCCGCAAAAGGCTTTCGCAGATAAAAAGGAGGATCGTGAAATGAAGATTGCGATAGTAACATTGCCGCTGCATACCAACTATGGAGGCATACTTCAGGCATACGCACTGAAGAGTTTCCTTGTTGCTGCAGGTCACGAAGTGGATGTGCTTGATCCGAAGGTGAAAATGCCTCTTCCGAAATGGTGGAAGGCTCCTTTTATATATGCTTCAAGAGCATTCAAGTCGTTGCTGAAAGGTGCTGCCGGTCCGGAGGTCTTCAGGGAACTCAGATTCAGAAGGGAACTTCCGTATGTCGGACAGAATACGCTTCGCTTTGTGTCGCAGAACCTCAAGACTAGGACGCTGGATGCATACAAGGATATACGCGAAGGCGAATACGACGCATTCGTTGTCGGAAGCGATCAGGTATGGCGTCCTCGCTATTTCGGAAAGATCGATGATGCGTTTTTGGCATTCACCAAGGATTGGAAGGTCATCAGAATCGCATATGCAGCCTCGTTCGGTACCGATCAGCTGGAGTATTCGTATGAACAGCTTGACAGATGCTCGAAACTGCTTGAGTCATTCAATGCTGTGTCTATCAGGGAAGATTCTGGAGTGAAGGTATGTAGCGAATGGTTTGACTGCGACAGAGCAGTGCAGGTGCTGGACCCGGTTCTGCTTGCTGATCCTGCCATCTATAAAGACATACTTGAAAAGGTCGAGGCTCATCCTGCCAAGGGAAAGATGCTGACCTATATATTGGATTCTTCGAGGGAAAAGGATTCAGTCATAGATTTCATTGAAAGGGTTTCCGGTCTGTCAAAGGCAGACGTGTCCGTGCGTCCGTACGACAAGTCGAAACCTATTGCTGAAAGGGTGGTTCCTTCGCTTGAGGAGTGGCTTGCGGCATTTGCGGATGCGGAGTTTGTGGTTACAGACTCGTTCCACGGCTGCGTACTTTCGATACTGATGCACAAGAGATTCGTCGCTGTAGGAAATTCTCGCAGGGGACTTTCCAGAATGTCCTCCCTTCTTGAGATGTTCGGACTTGACCAGAGACTGGTGCACGGCATAGATCCGGAGGATGACGGCGAGTTCTTCCTCGCTGAACCGGATTGGTCGGGAGTTGACAGGATATTAGGAGAACAAAGAGAAAAATCAGGAGCGTTCCTCACAGAAGCGCTTACTAAAAGATAAGGTTATGGATAAGGAGAGATTGAGCATAATCATACCCGTCTACAATGCGGAAGACTATCTTGACAGATGCCTTCACAGCATCCTGGCTCAGGATTTCACGTCATACGAGGTCATACTCGTTGATGATGGCAGCGTAGACTCTTCGCCGTTGATCTGTGACCGTTATTCTGCGACGGACTCCCGTTTCAAGACCGTCCACAAGAAAAACGGTGGCGTAAGTTCTGCTCGAAATGCAGGACTTGAACTCGCTAAGGGAGAGTATATTATGTTCCTTGATTCTGATGATGCCCTGCTTCCGTTCGCCTTGGATGATATGATGGATATTGTAAGTGGCGAAGATATGGTTGTGGGAGGTTATGCCGCCTTCATTGAAGGCGTGCCTGCCAAAGATGTCAGACCTGCGAAGAATGCATCTTACCGTGGCGCCGATTATCCGCTCTTTTTCCAGAATAACCTACGCAGAAACTGTGAAATGCTTGATGCTCCTTGGGCAAAGCTTTTCAAACGCAAGGCCATAGGCAAGATCAGATTCTGTGAAGAACTCAGTTACGCCGAGGACAAACTCTTCGTGTTCAAAGTTATGGCTGCGAGCTCTTCGATAATAACTTTTTCCGGTGCTGTATATGCCTACCATATGCGTCAGGGCTCATTGGGAAGTGATGTGGTGTCAGACAGGCATCTGATGCAGTTGAGAAGGTTTCTTCCTATGTATGCTGAAGTTCTCCGACAGCTTGAGGAGAGGTGCCCTAATACTCCGAAGGTCAAGACTTTGTATCATAGGGACCTCGTGGGAAGATATGTCTGTAGAGTTCTCAATATCTTTGCGACAAGACGTACAAATCTTCTTACAAGGGATTATCTTGAATGGCTCTATGAACTTATGGCCAATGATGATGACCTTGGTGTGTTCTCGCTACGCCCTGGCCAGGTGATCAACATCATTCTTTATAAGATAGGCAACGTCCACTTTACCAGATCGGTATATAAGTTCACTTCATTCGTGTATTCATTGTTCACCAGGAAGAAATGAAGACAGCAGTAATATTCGAGAGCAGTCCGTTTGATAGAAAGGGACTCTTCAACGCCGTCCACAACAGGCTGTTGCATCTGCGTATGTCATCTCAGGTGCAGACGGATGTGTATTGCGTCCACAGTCGTGACAATGCGCTTACCAGAGCGGTAAGACATACTCCGGTAGCTCCTGATGTGGAGTCGGTTGACATCGACGGCATTGAATACAAGATGCTGTGGTACCGTTTCTCGATTACCGATCATCTTATTCTTGAGAAACTTCATCATCATCCTCCGCAGTTCCTGAACTTCCTCAAAAAGAAGGTACGAATGTTCAAGGACTATGATCTTGTGATCGCGCATTCGTTTACCGGAGCATTGTTCGCATATGCTGCGTATCTCAAATACGGCGTTCCGTATTTCGTGACCTGGCACGGTTCGGATATACATACCCATCCACGCAGAAATCCTATAATTCTTGAGGATCTAAGAGTGTTGATGAAGTCGGCAGAATGCAATTTCTTTGTAAGCAAGGCCCTGCTGGCCGAGTCGGAGAGAATAGTTACCGGTGTTCCTAAAGATGTGCTTTATAATGGTGTGTCTGACGGCTTTGTGCGTTTCAGTGCTGAAAGACGTTCAGCGTTGAGAACGGAGTGGGGAATTGCTGAAGGCGAAAAGGTGGTCGCCTTTGTCGGTAATCTTTCTCCTGTGAAGAATGTACTTGCCCTTCCTGAGATTTTCAAGGCGGTTGCAGACAGATATGACGGTCCTGTTCAGTTCCTCGTTGCAGGTGACGGAAAGCTTCGCCGTAAGCTGGAAGATGCTGTAAGCCGTTTAGGCATCTCTGTAAGTTTCCTTGGAAACGTTCCTGCCGACAAGATGCCGGAGGTGATGAACTGCATAGATGTACTTGTGCTTCCGAGCCTGAATGAAGGACTTCCTCTCGTGTGTGCTGAAGCCCTCCGATGTGGCGCAAATGTGGTGGGTTCCGCTTCCGGCGGAATACCGGAAGTGATAGGTCAGAAAAACACATTCCTTCTGGGAGACCGCTTCGTGGACGAGATATCTGAACGAATAGTTACAATGCTGTCTACAACTGTCTCTCAGACGATACCTTCTGAAATGTCCTGGACTGCTACTGCGGCAAAAGAATTGGCGGCTATTTCTCAACTTTGAATTTCCTGAATGCATCCGGAAGTTTGGAACGGAATGTCATCGTCTTTCCTGTCCAAGGATGGATGAATGACAGCGTCTGTGCGTGTAGTGCAAGACGTCCGATAGGATTGCCTGTCGCTCCATATTTGCGGTCTCCGGCTATCGGGTGGCCGATCCATTCCGAATGTACTCGGATCTGGTTTTTTCTTCCGGTTTCAAGTTCGAATTCCACTTTCGTGTATGGCTTGCCGTCGATTGCTCCGCGCTCGAGCGTGCGGCAGTGCGTGGCAGCAAACTGCCACTCCTTTCGCGGCGCCCTCTCCGGGCTGTCGCCTTCCCTCAAAGCGTAGCAATGCACTTTCATAGACTTGGGATTTTCGTACAGCCAGCTCTCGATCCATCCTTCGTCGCTTCCGATGTTGCCTTCTAGCAAGGCAACATACTTCCTCTCCTTTACGGCATCCGTCCAGTTTTCCTGCAGCGACAGTTTTGTCTCTTCGTCTTTCGCGAAGACAAGCAGTCCTGAAGTGTCCCTGTCAAGTCTGTGGACAATGAATATCCTTCCCGCGCGTCTGCCGCGAGGGTTGTCTGTCACATAGTCTGAAAGCATAGAATACGCTGTGACGTCGCCCTGCTTTCCGGTCGACATTGTGAGCAGTCCTGACGGCTTGTCCGCCACGATGATCCATTCATCCTCGAATACTATCTCGAGTCCGCTGTTTCTGTTGTCTCTTTTTCCCATAGGAGCGCAAATTTAGGTAAAATGCGTTTATCTTTTGCGCCCGTTTGATTATATTTGCGTGATTTATTGCATATTGATGACAGACAGGAACACCATATGGGATCCGTTAAGGAAAAAACACGTAGCGCTCACTCCTGAAGAGAGGGTGCGCCAGTGGTTCATCAGTGTTTTGGCCCAGGAAATGGATGTGCCTATGCATATGATGATGAGCGAGGCTCCGCTGAAACTGGGACAGAAGCAGTTCAGGGCAGATATCCTGGTCTATGACAGAGCGATGCGTCCGATCATCATCGTAGAATGCAAACGTCCTGAGGTGGAACTCACCGGGGAGGTACTGGATCAGGCGGTAAGGTATAATATGGTTCTGGGTGTCAAGGTGATAATAATCACAAACGGTAACAGGACGCATATATGTAAGTGTGAGGCAGACGGTTACAGGTTCGTGACAAGTGTGCCGAAATATAACGAGTTATAATGTCAGCAACAATAACACAGGGTTATCTCGATCACGAGATCTTCGGTATAGTTTCAGAAGTGGCGGCTTCCAAAGGAGTCCGTGCGTTTGTAATCGGCGGATATGTCCGTGACTGCTTCCTTGGACGCCCGAGCAAGGATATCGACATAGTTGTGGAAGGCAGCGGTATCGAACTGGCCGAGGCTGTGGGTGAAAAGGTCCGCAGCCACGTGTCTGTATTCAAGAACTTCGGTACTGCAATGCTCCGTTTCAAGGGCATCGAGATCGAGTTTGTAGGAGCACGAAAGGAATCGTACAGAAGGGACTCCCGTAAGCCTATCGTGGAGGACGGTACACTTGAGGACGATCAGCTCAGGCGTGACTTCACCATCAATGCGATGGCTTTCAGCCTTCAGAAGGAAGACTTCGGCGCATTGGTGGATCCGTTCGGAGGCATCCGTGACCTCGCTGCCGGCATTATCCGTACTCCGCTCGATCCGGATACGACCTATAGCGATGACCCTCTCAGAATGGTCAGAGCCATCAGATTTGCAACCAAACTTTCTACACCGGAGCAGACTTTCACTATCGTTCCGGAATCTCTTGAGTCCATACGTAGAAACAAGGACAGGATGAGCATCTTGTCAAAAGAGCGCATCATCGAGGAATTGAACAAGATGCTTGTGACTCCGAAGCCGTCTATCGGTTTCCGTCTTCTTGACGAGACCGGCCTTCTTGAATATGTGCTTCCTCAGCTTTCAAACTTGAAGGGTGTTGAGATGGTAGAAGGAAAGGCTCATAAGGAGAACTTCTCGCATACTCTTGAGGTGCTCGACAATGTGGCTGCTGCAGAGATGGCAGCAATCAAGGAGCAGACTCTTAAGGACTTTGTCTTTGTGGACGGGGTAGAGGTGGAGAAGGTAAGGACTGAACCGAATGTGTGGCTCCGTTGGGCTGCGCTTCTTCACGATATCGCAAAGCCTGCTACAAAGCGTTACGATCCGGCTTTGGGCTGGACATTCCACGGACACGAGATCGTGGGGGCAAGATGGATTCCGAAGATCTTCCAGTCGCTCAAGATGCCTCTCAATGAGAAGATGAAATATGTTCAGAAGCTTGTAAGCCTTCATCTTAGACCAATCGCACTTGTTACTGAGGAAGTTACGGACTCTGCTGTAAGAAGGCTCCTGTTTGATGCCGGCAATGACATCGATGACCTTATGCTTCTTTGCAACGCCGACATCACATCCAAGAATCCTCGCAAAGTGGCAAGGCTTCACGCAAACTTCGAACTTGTGAAGACTAAACTTGTAGAAGTCGAGGCGAAGGATGCGATCCGCAATTTCAAGAATCCTATCACAGGTGACTATGTGATGAGGCTTTTCGCTATAGAGCCTTGCAATATCATCGGTCAGCTCAAGGAGCAGGTGAAGAATGCCATCCTTGACGGCGAGATCGAGAACTCGTTCGAGGCAGCCGACCTGTATATGCGCGCAAAGGCAGCCGAGATGGGACTTTTTCCAGTTGAATAATGAATCTCATTGACAGATACATCAGCTACATACGTGACCAGAAACGCTATTCTGTGCGTACGGTAGCAATATATGGAGATGTGCTGAAGAATTATCTTCTTGTCACCTTCTCCACGGAAGATGTGTCTGATGCAGAACTCCTCCCGTCTTTGAATGTCTCTGAAATCAGATCGTATGAGGTGCATCTGATGGATGTTGCAAAGCTGTCCCCTAAGACGGTGAACCTACACCTTTCTGTTCTCAGCGGTTTCTGCCGTTTCCTCATCAAGGAGGGTGAGATGGGCTCCAATCCGGTCAGGCTGATCAAGAAGCCGAAGGTGGAGAAACGCCTTCCGGAATTCTATAGGAAGGATGCGCTTGATGAATATTTTTCAAACACTCAGATCTACGCTTCTCAAGAATATCTTGATGCTTTCACAGCAGAACCGGAAACGAGATCTGCCAAGGGAATGTATGAGCGAAGACTGGCAAGACTGGTCATATCCAGCCTATATTCTATGGGACTGAGGCGTTCTGAATTGATATCCCTGAATATCGGCGACGTTGATTTGGGCAGAAATGTTGCAAAAGTGAAAGGAAAGGGCAATAAAATGCGAGAAATTCCGCTTGTTGCTTCATTATGTGAAGAAATATTGTTATATTTGAAAGCAGTTGAAGTATTGGTGGGAGGGCAGAGATCTTTGAAAGAACCGCTTCTTGTCACTTACACAGGTTCAAGACTGTATCCGGTGTATGTCGACAGGGTAGTGAAGAGTGAATTGGGAGGATGCAAGGGCATAACCGGAAGGAAATCTCCGCACGTGCTCAGGCATTCGCTCGCCACGGAACTTATGAACGAGGAAGCTGATCTTAACTCGATCAAGGAGATGTTGGGACACTCTTCTTTGGCTACGACACAGGTCTATACCCATAACACCATTGCCCGACTGAAACATATTTATGAACAAGCCCACCCAAGGGCAAAAAACGGAGGTAAAAATGGAGATTAGAGTGCAGTCGATCAAGTTCAATGCAGATCAGAAACTGTTGGACTTTGTAGAAAAGAAGTTCTCTCGAATTGAGAAATTCTATGATGCGGTCACAGCTGTAGATGTAGCGCTGTCGTTGCTTCCAGAACACGAAAACAAGAATGTGAAGGTGCAGGTAAGCATTCCTGGCAACACAATCGTTGTTGAGAAGAATGCCAAGACCTTCGAAGATGCAGTTGTTGACTGTGCAGACATTCTCAAGGAAAAACTTGTAAAAGAAAAGGAGAAAAGAGGATAATCACATCCGTAAATAGATTGGAGCGGTATCGTAAAGCGATGCCGCTTTTTTTATGTCTTTTAACAATGTTATGTCACGCTATTTGATTATCTTTGTAAGATTATGGCAAAAGGATTTGTAGAGACTGACTCTCTTTGCAGAGAGATAGTGAAAGATGCTCAGAACGGCATCTTCAAGCCCGTGTATCTTCTTATGGGTGATGAACCGTATTATGTTGATATGGTGTGCGATGCGATTCTTGAGCATTGCCTTGACGAGAGCGAGAAGGATTTCAATCAGACCGTCTGTTACGGAGCTGATGTGACTGCTGATGCTGTGATCACTGCAGCAAGGCGATATCCTATGTTCGCCGAGCGCCAGCTTGTAGTGGTCAAGGAGGCACAGATGATGAAAGGTCTTGAAGAGCTGGCCATCTACTGCCAGAATCCTTTGGACTCTACCGTGCTTGTCATCGCTATGCACGGAGCTGCTGCAGACAAGAGGAAATCACTCTACAAGACTGTCTCAAAGATGGGTGTTGTCGTAGACTCACAGGCTCTCAAGGATTATGATATGCCGAGATGGATCCCGATGTACTATCAGACCAAAGGCCTGCAGATTGCGCCGGACGCAGCAGCGCTGCTGGCCGAGCACGCAGGCACTGATCTGAACAAGATAGCCATTGAGACAGAGAAGATGCTTAAGAACCTACCTGAAGGAACCACACAGGTTACAGCGGCGGACATCGAAAAGAATGTAGGTATCAGCCGTCAGTTCAGCATCTTCGAGCTTACAAAGGAACTCTCTTTCAAGAATTCTGCAAAAGCTCTGAGGATTGCCGCATATATCGGTTCTGCTGCCAAGTTTGCGATGCCGATGGCTGTGAGCGCATTGTTTACACATTACTACAGAATCCTCAAATACGGCGCTTTGCTTATGGCTAACCCTCGTCCCGGCAATGACCAGAAGGCCAAGGTGCTGGGAGTCAATCCTTATTTCTTCTCTGAATATGACACAGCCGTGAGAAATTATCCTGTGAAGAAATGTATGGCTGCCATAGCGCTTCTCAAAGAATACGACTACAAGGGCAAAGGTGGAGATTCCGGAGAGTCGACTGATGCCCAGCTGATGGTCGAACTTACAGCGAAATTGTTAAATCTATAATAAAAAACTATGGGAATTATTGAATGCAAGAACGTGTCGAAGAGCTTCGGTGAAAAGGTGGCTCTTGACAATGTGTCGGTGGATATCCCTAAAGGAAAGATCTTCGGTCTCCTCGGACCTAACGGTGCAGGAAAGACCACTCTTATCCGAATAATCAACCGTATCACCATTCCGAATTCAGGAACAGTTCTCTTCGATGGTCGTCAGATCACTCAGGATGATGTTGAGAAGATCGGATATCTTCCTGAGGAGAGAGGCCTTTACCGCAAGATGAAGGTGGGCGAGCAGGCTATGTATTTTGCACAGCTCAAGGGAATGAGCTATCGTGAGGCTCAGGACGAACTCAAGAAGTGGTTCGTGCGCTTCGGCATCGAGAGCTGGTGGAACAAGAAGGTGGAGGAACTTTCGAAGGGTATGGCCCAGAAGATCCAGTTCATCACTACCGTTGTCCACAAGCCGTCTCTCCTTATTCTTGATGAGCCGTTTTCAGGTTTCGACCCTGTCAATGCTCAGATTATCCGTGAAGAGATTCTCCGTCTCAAGGATGAGGGTGCGACCATCATCCTTTCTACTCACAATATGGAGTCTGTGGAGGAGCTTTGCGACAATATCGCCCTCTTCAACAAATCGCACGTCGTGATTTCAGGTGGAGTGGACGAAATCCGTCGTCAGTACGGCCAGAACAATGTGGAACTTATCTACAACGGAGGTCAGCTCAAGTCTGTCCGTGGCGTTTTTGATGTTCTTTCTGATCAGGATGATGCCGGAAGACACACCGCTGTTCTTTCTCTCGCTGATAATGCCGAGACAAATGACGCGCTCAAGGAAATCATCTCTCAGGGAGTGACCGTGAATTCGTTCAAGGAACTCATCCCGAGAATGAACGATATATTCATCAAACTTGTAACGGAGGAGTAGGCTATGAAAATCAGAAACATAAAGACAATCATTTCGCGCGAATACCTTACCCGCGTAAAGAAGAAGTCATTCCTTCTCATCACTTTCCTCGGACCGGTATTCTTTGCTGCCATCGCGATCCTTCCTAGCCTTATTATGTTTATGGCCGAAGACAAGGGCAAGCAGATCGGTATCGTCGATGAGTCTGGAATCGCGATCTCTCAGTTTGCGGATACCGATGCGATAGACTTCACTGACTATACAGGTCAGTGCGCCGACAGTCTCAAGACTCAGCTCGAGTCTCTCGGACTTGATGCGCTCGTGCTCATTTCGCCTGTGGATCCTGCGAATAATGCGGTAAATGTTACAGCATACTCGACATCTCCAATGAGTGTCGATATGAAGGAGGCCATCAGTTCAAGAGTCAATGAGGCTGTGGAGGACTATCGCCTTTCTCTTTATGAGATCGATGATCTCAAGCAGATTATGCAGGATGTGAAGTTCAACTCTACAGTCACCACCTATACCTTGGGTGAGGACGGTGAGGAAAAGATCTCATCTTCAGAGGTTTATATGATCATCTCCCTTGTTCTTTCAATGATCATCTATATGTTCATCGCAATGTTCTCGGGTATGGTGATGCAGAGTGTGATCGAGGAGAAGGCCAGCAGGGTAGTGGAGGTGCTCGTATCTTCAGTAAAGGCTACTGAACTTATGTTCGGAAAGATCATCGGAGTTGCCTGCGTTGCTCTTACACAGTTCTTCTTGTGGATCGTGCTTACGGCTGTACTTGTGACAGGAGTGTCTTCCTTCATCGGTCTTGACTCTCTTATGGCTTCGGCTACAGTTCAGACAGAGCAGATGACCCAGATGACAGAAGGTCTCGGGGTTGATGCCGATATGATGGGAATGGCTATGCCAAGCCTTGATACGACAGCAATGGCCCAGGATAACGAGATGGCAGCCATCCTTTCTACTCTCAAGGATCTTGACTACGGCACTCTCATTTTCAGCTTCTTCGTCTATTTCGCATTGGGATACCTCCTTTATGCGTCTTTCTTTGCAGCCATAGGTTCTGCTGTTGAGAATGAGGCTGATACACAGCAGTTGGTTATGCCGGTGACCATTCCGCTTCTCATAGGATTCTTCATAGCATTCTATGCGTTCAAGGCGCCTGACAGCCAGATCGTTTTCTGGGGCTCTATGATACCGTTCACATCTCCTATCGTAATGCTTGCACGCATTCCGTTCGGTGTGCCTGTATGGGAACTTGCCCTCTCGATAGGTCTTCTCGTGGCTACCTTCGTCGGTTGCGGCTGGGCTTCGGCAAAGATCTATAGAATCGGAATCCTTATGTTTGGAAAGAAGACTACTTTCAAGGACCTTTGGAAGTGGTTGAGACAGAATTAACAATTGATTATGAAAAAACTATTTGCAGTATTGTCTGTCATAGCGCTTTCTGTAGTTTCTTCATTTGCGCAGGAATACAAGTGGCAGAATGACGCTCTTGACGGAAGCAGGACAGGTTGTACTTCGCCTTCAAAAGACAACGTTGCCGAGGCGATTGGCACATTCAAAGGTGGAAAGTATGTTGCCCCTAACGGAAAGACATACAAGAAGAACAGTATCGTTGCCAAGACAGCCAAGGTGGTTCTGGATGCGCAGCCGGCTATGGCACGTGTCAAGGATGTGGTAGGATATTCAACCGAGGCTATGTCGGCAAGATACCCTGAAAGTGCTCTTTCAAACTGGTTCATCGACTTGCTTATGGCCAGGACTGAGGTACTTGCCGGCAAGAAGGTTCATCTTGGCGTTGCTAACTTTGGTGGTATCCGTGTGGATATGCCTAAGGGAGACATCATCCTTGATGATATGCTTTCGATGTTTCCGTTCAGGAATCAGCTTGCTTATGTCGAGCTTACCGGAAAGCAGGTCAGGACAATGCTTGAAAAGATGGCTGCCGGAAGATTCCAGGTCCTCGGAGGCGTCAGAGTGGTTGCCGAAGACGGCAAGCTTCTCTCAGCAGAGGTGGCCGGAGAGCCTATCGATGATGACAAGGTGTATGGAGTGGCTACCATTTCGTTCCTTCTTACAGGTGGAGATGGTCTCGCATTGGGAGAGAATGCCCTCAATGTGAAAGTCTTTGAGGATGAAGACATCATTGATGCGGTTTTGGCCTTCGTCAATGCAGAGACAGCGGCAGGCCGTCCTATCGAATATAAGGAAGATGGCAGAGTAGTAGTAAAAGATGTGGGGAGGAGAAGAAAATGAGACGTTTGATAGTTACAGTTTTTGCAGTGCTCACAGCAGCAGTGATCAATGCGCAGGATCTTACAGTCCTTCATTTTAACGACACTCACAGCCATATTGACCCTCAACGTTCCGGTGAGAACAAGGGTCAGGGCGGAGTGGTAGAGCACGCTGCGTATATCGACAGTGTAAGGATGGTTGACGGACGCAAGAATGTCCTTCTTCTTCACGCAGGTGACTTCGGTCAGGGAACTTCATATTTCACAGAACTCGGCGGAAACATTGAGATCGATGTGCTCAATGCTCTCAAGTTCGATGTCGTATGCCTCGGAAATCACGAGTTCGACAACGGAGTGGAAGAACTCGCGCGCCGTCTGAAGAATCTCGATGCCGATGTGGTGTGTGCCAACTATGATTTCACTGGGTCTCCGCTTGCAGATGTCGTGAAGCCTTATGTCATTCTACGCAGAGGTGGAATGAAGATCGGCATCCTTGGTGTGCTGACAGACATTATGTCTGTAGTGAGCCGTGAGATTGCAGAAAGTTTCACATATCAGGATCCGGTTGCAGTAGTAAACAGCTATGCTTCTTATCTTGCTGAAGAAAAGGGCTGCGATCTGGTGATCTGTCTTTCTCATCTCGGTAACTGGGGTGACCTCAAGATCGCAGAGCAGATCAGAAATGTCGATGTGATCATAGGTGGTCATTCGCATACTTTGATCGAGGACATCCAGACAGTTAAGGATCTTGACGGAAAGGATGTCGTGATAGTACAGGACTGGAAGTGGGGACTCAGAGTGGGCAACCTTAAGATCAAGAAATAGATATGCATATAGCGGAACTGTTCATAATTGCTGTAGGACTTTCAATGGATGCCTTTGCTGTCTCCATCTGCAAAGGCCTGTCTGTAAGAAAGCTGCAGCCGAAGCACGCAGCGTCTACTGCGATCTGGTTCGGAGGTTTCCAGGCGCTTATGCCTGTAATAGGATATTTTGTCGGCGTCAGTTTTGCTGATTTTGTGTCTACGGTAGATCACTGGATCGCGTTTGTGCTTCTTGGCATCATCGGTGGAAATATGATTAAAGAGTCCTTCTCAAAGGATGAAGACTGTGAATACAGTCCGGACTTTTCATTCCGTACTATGCTTGCTATGGCAGTTGCAACAAGT
>JAFYWC010000162.1 GCA_017546585.1 Bacteroidales bacterium | reverse complement strand
AGGTTACTCTTCGGACGTTTGCCATAACCAAGCAAGCGTGAATGACCAACATTGTAAGCCAAGACCGTTAGCAATAGAGCATCTTTCCCATACTGTCGGAAATATTTATATCGCTCCAAGAGGTCGGCTCTGAGCAATGAATCTGCCTGTGCTTCGGTAATGTCGGCAGTCAAGTTCTCGTGTGGCAGTAGTTTATGCCCGTAACCGATGTATGGATAGTGTTTTGCCGAGTGCCACCCCTCAAACTCCTTTATGAGTGTTACTGCCTTATCGAATAGTTCCGCAGAAATCTCCTTTGGTAGTGGTGGCGAAGAATCTCCACCTCGTGTCTGTGCCTTGGCGTATCCACAAAGCAATGTCATACAAATAATCATCAACTTTATTCTCATAGATTCTCTTTTGTGATTGGTTATGGCGGCAGACACCCGACAAGCGAGTGCCTGCCACCGTTGGTTAAGGATTGATGTTGATTGGAGAGACAATAATTCCTATGGGAGTAATAGTGTTGCCTTCTGTGGTATCCTCTTCCTCCTTTGCCTCGTTATTGAATGTGAATGTGAGCTGATAGAGCTGGTCATGGTTATCCTCGAAATAGACATCTATCGTCTGCTGATCCTCACACTCCGAAGTGTAGTACAAGCGGAACACATCTCTATCCAACGGATAGCGGTCATTCGAGAGTAATACCATACCGTCATCCATTCTCAATGTACCCTCGCCATCGGGCTGGAAGTAACGGATTGTGTAGCGAGTATCGGAGAAATACCCCTCACGGACAATCTCACAGCGTATCTCTGCTGTCTCACCCTGTACCAATCGCTTGGGAACAGGCATTGTCTCAACCGTAAAAGGATAGGCTTGCTGAACATCGAGGTCATCCTCGCAAGAAGTGAAGCCCAATACAGCGGTCATCATGATACCGCAAACCATCATATAGGAAAACAACTTTTTCATAACGCATTTAATTTTAATTGATAATAAACTTGACACCTAAACCGAACTGAGTGCTGAACTTGCCGAGTGAGCCTCCCCAGAGGACACGCTCACGCACATTGGCAAGCAGGACTATACGGTCTGTTATATAACTCTCCAATTCAAGGGTAATGGCACTGCCATAGATGAAAGCATCCTTGGCAAGCAGCGTAGAGCCGTCATGTAGTAATCTATCGCCCCAATTCACCGTTTCGTAGCCTGCCAATGCAGAGCCACCGATGGAGAGGAAGAAGGTCTTTGTAGGATCGGACAGGAACTTCAGATAGTAACCGCCCTCGGCTGTGAACTGGGCACGGGGAATGGATGTACCACGATAGTCGTAGTTCTTGAGCAGATACTCTGCACCCACCACCCAGCGGTTTGTCTTTTTGGTATATCCCGACATCGCTATTCCCGTGTAGTAGTTAAGCGGAGATTTAGAGCCGTTTACAAAGCCACCTCTGAGTTCCACACCCATCATCTTCGGGAGATAACGCTGGGCGTATGCCTGCCCTGACGAGAGGGCAAGCGATACGACTGCAACAAGTAGAAACAGATACTT
>JAFYWC010000161.1 GCA_017546585.1 Bacteroidales bacterium | reverse complement strand
TTTGCGGAGAGAGAGGGATTCGAACCCCCGGACCCGTGAAGGTCAACGGTTTTCAAGACCGCCGCATTCGACCACTCTGCCATCTCTCCAATATTGTTCCCTTTTGTAAGGGATTGCAAAGGTACGAATATTTTTTAAACCTGCAAATTATTTTGCAACTTTTTCTTCTTCTTTTGCAAAAAACTTGTATTGGAACAGTAACAGGTAGATCGCACCGCAGGTTACACAGCTGTCTGCGAAGTTGAATACTGCTCCGAAGAAGGTGCGCGGATACTCCATCCAAGGGAGTTTATAGTCGAAGAGCGGGAAGTAGAACATATCCACAACCTGTCCGAACATAAACGCGAACGGCGCTCCCGGCGTGATGGTCTCCGGCCAGATCAGTCCGTAGAAGAAGCAGTCGATGATGTTTCCGAATGCTCCTGCGGTGATCATTGTAAGACCGACAAGCACTCCGGTTGGAACATCCTTGCGACGCGCAAGCTTGCCGATCCACCAGAACAGGAAGCCAAAGAGGACGATCCTGAAAAGCGAAAGGGCCACCTTTCCTACGAGTCCACCGAATGCCATTCCGAATGCCATTCCCTTGTTGAGTACAAAATGGAGCTTGAACCACTCACCGATCACATCGATGGTCTCGCCAAGGTCCATATTTGTCTTGACCAGGTATTTGATCACCTGGTCAAGCACAACGAGCAACGCTCCTAATATTACAAGCCACTTACCTTTTGAAAGTCTCATAAAGGCTTACTTGTTCTTGTTCATCATCTCCTTAGCCTCAACGGTAAGGGTTGCGTGAGGTACAAGACGGAGTCTCTCCTTAGGGATGAGCTTTCCTGTCATACGGCATACTCCGTATGTCTTGTTCTCGATTCTGATAAGAGCTGCCTCAAGGTTCTGGATGAACTTGTACTGACGCTGTGCGAGTGCACCTGCCTCCTCCTTAGAGAGAGCTGTAGCGCCTTCCTCCATAATCTTGAATGTAGGTGATGTATCCTCGATATCGTTGCTTGAATCGTGTGTAATGATATCGCGAAGGTGCTTGTATTCACTCTTTGCCTTCTCAAGCATTTCGATAATGATGGCCTTGAACTCCTGGAGCTCCTCGTCACTGTATCGTACCTTGAATTCAGGTGCGTTCTTCATTTCTTCTGCCATAGTGTTATTATTTTTTAGTTACTTTAATTCTGATTGTGCCTTCGTTCCACTCTACCTCAGGAGCATCGCCTGCCTCCTGGAGAGATGCGCTTTCAACCGCCACTGCAAGAGTCTGGGCTGCCACATAGTCAGCGAAGTTTGCAAGTGACGCAGCGATCTCTGCGAGATCCTCGCCGTCAGCATAGATGCATACAGCCACCTTGTCTGTAACGTCGAAGCCGCTGGTCTTGCGGAGGTTCTGGATACGGTTGATGAGCTCACGTGCAACACCCTCCTGCTTGAGTTCCTCAGTGATGGTAACATCAAGAGCGATGGTCATCGCACCCTCAGTAGCCACGAGCCAGCCTGGCATATCCTCTGACGAGATCTCGTAATCTCCCTTGTTGAGAGTTACATCTCCCGAAGCGAGAGCAAGGACATATCCTGTGCCAGAAACCTCAGCAGCCTGGATTTCCGAGATTACCTCCTGCGAAAGTGTTCCGAACGCAGCGGCGATCTCCTTCATCTGCTTTCCGTAGATCTTTCCGAGGGTCTTGAAGTTAGGCTTGATCTTCTTGGTGATCAGACCTGTAGTATCTGAAATGAACTCAGCCTCCTTTACGTTCACCTCTGTAAGGATGAGATCCTTCACCTTCTCGAGCTGTTCCTTCACCTTTGCGTCGATCACAGGGATGATGAGCTTTGAGAGAGGCTTGCGGACATTGATTTCAGCCTTACGTCTGAGAGCGAGAACCATTGAAGTCGCTCTCTGCGCGAGTGCCATACGCTCCTCGAGATCCTTGTCTACGACAGTCTCGTCGTACGCCGGCATTGCAACATAGTGAACTGACTCCTCACCCTCCACGAGGTCAAGGAAGAGACGGTCCATAAAGAATGGAGCGATAGGAGCAGCAAGCTTGGCTACAGCCACGAGCACCTGATAGAGTGTCTGGTATGCAGAAAGCTTGTCAGTATCCATCGAGCCTCCCCAGAATCTCTTTCTGCCGAGACGCACGTACCAGTTACTTACATTGTCGCATACGAAATCCTGGATGAGACGGCCTGCAGTAGTGATATCGTAATCCTCATAAGCTGCAACCACATCCTTCACGAGTGTGTTGAGGAGAGAGATTACCCATCTGTCGATCTCAGGACGCTCCGACATAGGCACTGCCTCTGCCTTAGGATCGAATCCGTCAATGTTTGCGTAGAGAGCAAAGAATGAATATGTATTGTAAAGTGTTCCGAAGAATTTACGACGTACCTCGTCAACACCTGTCACGTCGAAACGGAGGTTGTCCCAAGGCTGTGCGTTTGTAAGCATATACCATCTGAGAGCATCTGCACCGTATGTATCGAGAGCCCAGAACGGATCCACGGCGTTGCCGAGGCGCTTACTCATCTTGTTGCCGTCCTTGTCAAGCACGAGACCGTTCGAGATGACTCTCTTGAACGCGCACTTGTCGCTGACCATTGTGTTGATTGCGTGGAGTGTGTAGAACCATCCGCGTGTCTGGTCGACACCCTCTGCGATGAAGTCTGCTGTGCAGCCGAACTTCTCAGAGTCGATGCCGCGGAGACCCTCCTGTGCATATGGCATCGCACCTGAGTCGAACCATACGTCGATGAGGTCGAGTTCGCGGACCATCTTCTTGCCGCTGTCTGAAACGAGGAAGATGTTGTCCACATATGGACGGTGGATATCGATCTTGTCGTAGTTCTCCTTAGACATATCTGCAGGATCGAAGCCCTTTGCAGCGAATGGGTTCTCAGTCATAAAGCCAGCAGCAACAGCCTTCTCGATCTCATTATAGAGCTCTGCGATAGAACCGATGCACTTTGCTTCCTTTCCGTCCTCAGTCTGCCAGATAGGGAGCGGAGTACCCCAGTAGCGACTACGTGAGAGGTTCCAGTCCTGGATATTCTCGAGCCACTTGCCGAAACGACCTGTACCTGTAGACTCAGGCTTCCACATAATCTCCTCGTTGAGAGCCATCATTCTCTCGCGTACTGCGGTAGTCTTGATGAACCAAGAGTTGAGCGGATAGTAGAGAACCGGCTTGTCGGTACGCCAGCAGTGTGGATAGTTGTGTGTATGCTTCTCGATCTTGAACGCCTTGTTCTGCTGCTTGAGCATAACGCAGATGTCAACGTCAAGAGTAGGAGCGTCAGCGTCGAGAGTAGCGTCGTATGCATTCTTTACATAGCGGCCAGCCCACTCTGCGTAGTCCGGAGACATATTCGCTGCAGCATACTCAGGATCGAGGTCCTCGATGCAGAAGAAGCGTCCTCTGAGGTCCACCTGAGCCTGGAGGTCGCCGTTGCGGTCAACCACCTGGAGGCCAGGAACGCCGGCAGCGCGAGCCACCTTGGCGTCATCAGCACCGAATGTAGGCGCGATGTGTACGATACCTGTACCGTCCTCAGTTGTGACATAGTCACCAGGGATCACCTTGAATGCGCCCTCGCCAGGGTTGAACCAAGGAATGAGCTGCTCGTAGCTGATGCCTGTGAGCTCGCTGCCCTTGAGTGTGCCCTCGAGAACAGTGAACTCCTGCTTCTTAGGATTGAAGTGTGCACCGACGAGCGCCTGAGCCACGATGTAGAGGCCAGCCTCGCCAGTGTATGGGTTTGTAGAAAGTACTCTTACGTAGTCGATGTTAGGACCCACACAGAGAGCTGTGTTTGAAGGGAGAGTCCAAGGAGTTGTTGTCCAAGCCAGGAAGTATGGCTGAACGCCCTGCTCGTAAAGGAACTCCGACTTCTCGTCACGAACCACCTTGAACTGAGCCACGGCAGTCGTGTCCTTCACATCACGGTAGCAGCCAGGCTGGTTGAGCTCGTGTGTACTCAAACCTGTACCTGCAGCCGGAGAGTATGGCTGGATAGACTTGCCCTTGTAGAGCAGACCCTTGTCGTAGATCTTCTTAAGGAGATACCAGAGAGTCTCGATGTAACGGTTGTCGTAAGTGATGTACGGATCGTTCATATCCACCCAGTAACCTACGCGCTCGGTCATATTCACCCACTCTGCAGTGTACTTCATCACTTCCTTGCGGCAAGCGTCGTTGTACTCCTCCACAGTGATCTTTGTACCGATGTCCTCCTTGGTGATGCCAAGCATCTTCTCAACGCCGAGCTCCACAGGGAGACCGTGAGTATCCCAACCTGCACGACGGTTGACCTTGAAACCGCTCTGGGTCTTGTAGCGGCAGATGGCATCCTTGATAGAACGGGCCATCACGTGGTGGATGCCCGGCATACCGTTAGCTGAAGGCGGACCCTCAAAGAAAATGAATTCCGGAGCACCTTCCCTAAGTTCAAGAGACTTTTCGAATGCGTGATTCTTCTTCCATCTGTCGAGTATCTCGTTGCCTGCTGCCACGAGATCGAGACCTTTGTATTCCTTAAATGCCATAATTTATCTAAAAATGTCTATTTTTGCATAGTCGTTTGTACGACCCAAAATTTAATCGGCAAATATACTAATTTTTAATGAGATAATGAGCATACTGGATATCATTCTTTTAATATGCTTCATACCGGCTCTCGTGCAGGGACTCAAGAAAGGCTTTATAAGCCAAGTGATTGCAATCATATCGATTGTAGTCGGAGTCTGGGCGTCGTTCGAATTTGCAAACATTGCAAGCGAATGGCTCGCGCAGCACATCGAGGCATCAGGCGAAATACTCAGGATCACCGCCTTCGCCCTCATCCTCATCGGTGTATTTGCAGCTTTGGGACTGATCGGAAAACTTCTTGAGGGAATCCTGAAACTGGTGATGCTGAACTGGCTGAACAAACTTCTCGGAGTATTGTTCGCATTTCTCAAGACGGCTCTCATCGTGGGCCTGATGATCATCCTCTTCAACTCGCTCAACGAGTCATTCCACTTCGTGGAGGAAAGCGCGCTGGCTGATTCAGTACTTTATCCGCCGCTCAAAAAGATAGCATACACAACATTCCCATACTTAAAGGAAATATTCTTCTGGAACTAATATGGAAAGAATCATACTCATAGAGACATCGACTGCACTCTGTTCTGCAGCACTTGCAGAGGACGGAGTCATCACTGCATACAAGGAAAGTTCTGCCCCTAAGGCACACGCATCGCTCACAGCGGTCTTCATCCAGGATATGCTCGCCGAGCGAGGCGTCACTCTCGCAGACTGCGACGCCGTATGCGTCAGCAAAGGCCCGGGTTCATATACCGGACTTCGCGTAGGCGTATCTACAGCCAAGGGTCTCTGCTTCGGTTCCCAGAAGCCGCTCCTCGCTGTGGGCACACTCGACACTCTCGTGGCCCAGGCTGCCTCTGTCACCCCGAGCGAAGCCGAGAGAGCTCCATTCCGCTTCATCATCCCGATGATCGACGCGCGCCGTATGGAAGTGTACACTGCAGTGTTCGAGAACGGACAGCAGCTCACCGAGACTGCGCCTGCAATCATCGACGAGAACAGCTTCGCAGAGTATCTCGAGCAGGGAGTATGCCTTTTCATCGGAGACGGAGCAGGCAAATGCGCCGATGTCATCAAGCATCCTAATGCGCGCTTCTGCCAGTGCTGGCCAAAGGCATCAGCTATGCTCTCCCCTGCCCAGCAGGCATATAAAGAAAAACGATTCGAAGACGTTGCGTACTTCGAACCGTTCTATCTTAAAGAATTCGTTGCTACTGTCAGCAAGAAGAAACTATTTTAAAAGTCCATCCAGCATTTTTCTGAATGAAGCCTCGTCGATTGCCTTGCCGTCGACGAGTTCGCCGTTGCTTATCACGAAGATCGCAGGAACGCCTGCAATGTTGTAAAGCGAAACGTATGGCGAAGCCACGCCGCGTGCATCGCACACATTGATCCAAGGAAGATCCTGAGACTTGATTGTTGTAGCCCAGAGAGCCTTGTCTGTATCAAGCGACACCTGATAGATCTCAAGACCCTTCTTGTGGTAATCCGCATAGATAGGCTTGAGGACAGATGTGTTGAAGTGGTTCTGCTCTGCAGACTCTGCGCTCCAGAAGTAAAGCATAACAACCTTTGACTCAACGTCGCTGAGTTTAACATTCTTGGCATTCACATCAGGAAGTTCCACATCGAAATATCCGATCTCCACAGCCTGGTTGAGACGGTTCTGAAGATCAAGATATCCGAAACGCTTCTCCGCTTCAGTTCTGATAGCCTTCACATACTTTGATTCAGGATATACAGTCTCGAGGCTGTCAGCGACAGTCGAGAAGATGATCGCGTCAGTGTTCTGTGCAAACAACGGAAGGTTGTCACCGAAAGACTGGTAAAGCACAGGCACAACGCTCATTGACTTCGCGTTCTCGAGAACATACTTCACACGCTCTCTATAGTACTTTACATAGTCGTTGGTCATCTCGCGCGCGATCTCTGCCTGAGCAGACTCCGGCGCAGCCTCAAGGCGCGACGCGAGCACTGCGAAACGGCCGAGAGCCGCAGCGTACTCCTTCTCTACCTGAGCAAGCTTGGCAGACTCCTCAGAGCCCTCTATTGTATAAGTTCCGAGTGTATCTGCAACGACGTTTACCTTGTCGCCGGCCTCAAGAAGAAGCAAAGCGATCTTGGTGTCCTTGTAGAACACATATACAAACTCCGGATGACCCTTCTGCATATCCATCTTGTAGGTGAACTTTCCTGCAGCGCTCACCGATACTGTATCGAGCACAGTGAACTTGTTGGCATCCAAAAGCTTAACGATTACTTCCGATGAAGGAGCAGACTCGAGGCTTCCCTCGACCACCGCCTTCTGACCGCAGGCTGCCGACGCGAACGCCACGGCAGCAAGCATAACGAATTTACTGAATCTTGACATATTCCTCATAAATTGCAGAAGCTATTGCAGAGAACTCATCCTGCGAAAGCTCCAGTTTTGGTTTTCTGAAATCCATATCGGCCTCTACGTTGAGAGGTACAAGGTGAATGTGGGTGTGAGGAACCTCCATACCGAGAACGGCAACGCCTACCCTCTTGCAAGGAACGGCAGCCTTCAGGGCCTCTGCAACCTTCTTTGCGAATGCGCAAAGTCCGAGGTAAGTCTTCTCGTCAAGATTGAAGATGTAGTCATCCTCCACATTCTTAGGGATCACGAGAGTGTGACCCTTAGCCATAGGAGCAATATCAAGGAATGCGTAGAACTCATCGTTCTCAGCAACCTTATAAGAAGGAATCTCTCCCTTGGCGATTCTTGTGAAAATTGTAGGCATTACAATGTGATTTCAAGAATTTCAAACTTGATGATGCCTGCAGGAACCTTAGCCTCTACCACATCACCTACACCGTGACCCATAAGAGCCTGTCCGATCGGAGTCTTCACAGCAAGCTTGCCCGCCATAAAGTCAGCCTCATTCTCGCTCACGAGAGTGAAGTTCATAATCTGATTGGTATTGAGGTTCTTAACCTTCACCTTATTGAGCATCTGAACCTTATCTGTTCCGATCTGTGACTCGTCGATTACGCGAGCGTTAGCCACAAGGTTCTGAAGTTTCGCGATGTTGAGCTCAAGAAGACCCTGTGCCTCTCTCGCCGCCTCATACTCCGCATTCTCTGAAAGGTCACCCTTGTCTCTCGCCTCTGCAATTGCCGCAGAGATAACCGGACGCTGGGCGATCGCCTCAGCAAGCTCTCTCTTAAGCTTGTCAAGACCCTCCTGGGTCATATACTGAAGTGCCATAATTATTTGATTTTAAGTTATTTATTCCTCGTATTTAGGTTTCATTATCTCTGAATAGACAATAAGTTTCTTCAGATCGATCTTTTCTTTTTCTTTAGCAGTCTCCGGCGCCTCAACGGTCTTCGCCACAGCCTTGGCAGGCTGTGCCTTCGCCGCTTTCGGCTTGGCGACTTCCACTTTTGTCGGCTCCTCTTTCACCGGGCGTACGATTTCGTACTCCAGCGTCTTTGCAGCCTCGGTGTTACCTGAGTTTTCAAGTTTTTTGCCTATCAGCTTAAAGATGACAGGCAGGAGAATGAAAAGCAGACCTATTAACGTTTCCATAATATTTATGTTTAGATTCCTCGATCAGCTCGGAATTACATTACAGCATCGAAAGGCAGGAATTCCTGTCGTTCTCAAGCTGTTTCTTCAATTCTTCAAGTGAATCGAATCTGACCTCCTCCCTTATCTTTGCGATGAAGGTGACCTTAAGGTCAAGTCCGTATATGTCCTCGTCAAAATCAAAGATATTCGTTTCAATGGTACGCGCATTGCCTGCACCTACCGTTGGTCTGCATCCGATATTGCACATTCCGTACAGTTCTCTGTCGAGAGCCTGAACGCGTACAAAATAGACGCCATTTCCCGGAATCAGCTTCAGGGGTTCGTACAGCTGCATATTTGCAGTAGGAAATCCTATCGTACGTCCAAGCCTGTTTCCGGCAACCACCACACCGTGCAGAGAATATCTGTATCCCAACATCCGTGCGGCAGCTTCTACATCTCCCTCCTCCAACCGTTCGCGGATCTTGGTAGAGCTCACGGCATAGCCCTTTTCAGACGGAACCATATCTGTCCTTATGACTTCGAGTCCGAGTCTTTCGGCAGTTCTGGCCACCTCATCCACACCTTTTGCATCACAGCCCATCCTATTGTCGTATCCGAGCAGGATAGCCTTGGTGCCATATCTTTCCATCAGCATACGGAGATAGTCTTCCGTAGTCAATGTGCTGAAATCCTTCGTAAACTGAAGAATCTCCACTTTGTCGACACCCAGGCCAAGAAGGATCTCCTTCTTTTCCGCAAGCGTCGTGAGAAGCCTGAGCGAACGGGCTTCTTTTTGCAGCACATTACGGGGATGTGGCCAGAAAGTCACGACCATACTCTCATCCCCGCGTACTGCTGCAGCCTCCGTGAGCTGCTGTATTACAAGACGGTGTCCGACGTGGACACCGTCGAAAAATCCGGTTGCTACAACCATCTTACAAGCTCAAAATCCTGTCTGTGTGGGAGTTTTGTGTTCTTTGCATAGATACGTCCAGCTACCTGGTAGAGACCTGATCTGTCAGGGTTGATTGATGCAGTATACTTTGCAACGCCGTCTACTGACTCTACCGGCTCGAAGTCATACTTCTCCTGGATGTGAAGTCTGCCCTTCTTGTCGTATGTAGCGAAGAGTACCTCTACTCCGATCTCTGCAGGATTGAGATCGCCGATGTTGAGGCTGATCTCAGCATCGATTGCCTTTCCGATAGCGAAGTCTTCGCTGTTGCTGTCTGGCATTGAAACAGACACAACCTCTACGTTCTTCCACTCACGGCGGAGTCTCTTCTTCCAAGCAGCGATCTCGCGTGCCTCAGCGAAGTCCTCAGCTACGATGCCGTCGAATCTCTTAGACTGTGGTACATAGTACTGGTTGATGTAGTCTGTGAGCATACGGTTGGTTGTGAAGTTGCAAGCTACCTGAGCAACACAGTTCTTGATAATCTCGATCCAGTCTGCAGAACGTCCTGTAGAAAGTGACTTGTTGTAGAATGTTGGAGCGATCTCGTTCTCGATGATGTTGTAGATAGTAGCTGCATCAAGCTCATCCTGGTAGTTCTGGTCATCGTAAGTTCTCTCCATTGGAAGAGCCCAACCAGCACCTGGCTTGTAGCCCTCAACCCACCATCCGTCGAGTACTGAGAAGTGCATTACACCGTTCATAGCCGCCTTCTCTCCTGAAGTACCTGAAGCCTCGAGTGGACGAGTAGGGTTGTTCATCCAGATGTCGACACCCTGAACGAGGTACTTGGCAACAGTGATATCGTAGTTAGGTACGAATACGATCTTACCGATGAAGCGTGGCTGCTTAGAGATCTCGACGATCATCTTGATGAGGTCCTGACCTGCCTTGTCAGCCGGGTGAGCCTTACCTGCGAAGAGGAACTGTACTGGCTGCTTAGGATCGTTCACGATCTCAGCGAGTCTGTCGAGGTCACGGAAAAGGAGGTGTGCTCTCTTGTAAGTAGCGAAACGACGTGCGAAACCGATTGTAAGAACGTCATCACGGAGAGTCTCCTTGATTGTAACCACCTGCTTAGGTGAATAGTGGCTTGCTGCAGCTGGGTCAGAGAGTCTTCTCTTAACCTCATCGATGAGCTTCTTGCGGAGTGAAGTGCGGATGTTCCATACCTCCTCGTCAGAAACCTTGTAGATACCGTCGAAGCAAGACTTGTCATAGTGGTGAGTCTTGAACTCCTCGCCGAATACCTTAGCGTGAACTGCCTTCCACTCTGGAGCTGTCCAAGTCGGATAATGAACACCGTTTGTCACGTAGCTTACGTGAAGCTCCTCTGGGAGGTAGCCTGGCCACATATGTCCGAGGATGTCCTTGCTGACCTCACCGTGAAGCCAAGACACGCCGTTAACCTCCTGTGAAATGTTTGCAGCGAGGATAGACATTGAGAACTTCTCGTTCACGTCAGCACCGTTGTTCTTACCGAGACCCATCATAGTCTCCCAGTCGATCTTGAGACGCTGTGGATAGTGACCGATGTACTTGCGGAGCATACCCTCGTCGAATGCGTCGTGACCTGCAGGAACAGGAGTGTGAGTTGTGAAGAGTGAAGAAGCTCTTACTACCTCGAGTGCCTCCTGGAATTCGAGGTTCTGCTCAGCGATGAGCTCACGGAGTCTCTCGAGACCGATGAACGCAGCGTGACCCTCGTTGCAGTGGTAAACCTGTGGATCGAAGCCGAGCTTGCGGAGAGCGCGGATACCGCCGACACCGAGGAGGAGCTCCTGCTTGAGACGGTTCTCCCAATCACCACCGTAGAGGTTGTAAGTGATTGATCTGTCCTCTGGAAGGTTCTCTGGAATGTCAGTATCGAGGAGGTAGAGCTCTGTACGGCCTACGTCAACTCTCCAAAGACGTGCGTTGAGTGTACGACCAGGGAATGCAACGCTGATAGATACCCAGTTACCGTTCTCGTCACGTACTGGAGTTGCAGGGATCTTGTTGAAGTCCTGAGCAACGTCCTCAGCAACCTGCTCACCGTGAGCGGTAAGCTTCTGGTTGAAGTAACCGAAACGGTAGAGAAGACCTACAGCTACGAGGTTAGTGTTCATATCAGATGTCTCCTTGATGTAGTCACCGGCGAGGATACCGAGACCACCTGAGTAGATCTTGAGTGATGTGTCAAGACCGTACTCCATACAGAAGTATGCTACTGAAGGAGTTGTGCGCTCTGCCTTGAGAGCCATATAAGTGTTGAACTCGTCCATCACGACCTTGAGGTCAGAGAGGAACTTGGTGTCCTTCTCAAGCTGCTGATATCTCTTGCGGCTAACCTTATCGAGCATAGCGATAGGGTTCTGGCCTGACATCTCCCAAGCCTGAGGATCTACTGATGCAAAGAGGTTCTTTGCAGACTCGTTCCAGCACCACCAAAGGTTCTTGGAAAGTATCTCGAGATCTTTAAGTGACTCTGGAAGGTGACGTGTTACGATCACGCTGTTCCAGGTCGGCTGATTTACTTCAAATTTTCTGTATTCCATATTTCGTTCGTTCCTTGTCGACGGATACACTCCGCCAACTGATATTAATTTTTCTAAAGCTTTTGAATATGCTTCCTTGTAGTATACGATATTGTTCTCCCAGAGAGCAATATCAGATACCTCCTTGGCATTCTGCATATACTTTCTTCTGCTGTCCTTGCGGAGAGCAGCGATCTCCATCACGCGCTGGGCAACGCCCTCAACCACCTCGTGGTAGTTGGAGTCGCTTCTGTCAAGCACTGTGATGCCTGGATGCTTCTTGCCATAGTGTGTACGTACCCAGAGGCCGAAACCTGCGAGAGTTGTAGTGAGGGTAGGAACCCTGAACGCGAGACTCTCGAGCGGAGTATAACCCCAAGGCTCGTAGTAAGAAGGGAAAAGGGTAAGGTCGAGACCAGAAAGGAGGTCATAGTACGACATATTGAAGATGCCGTCGTTACCGTTGAGGTATGAAGGGATGAAGTATACCTTTACCTTATCACCTACAGCGTTTCCGAGCTGAACCTCGCTGAGACGTCTTGTGACGTTGTCATACTCAGCGTTGATCAGATAGTGCGATGTCTTTGTCACATAGTCCGATCCGTTGCCTGCGAGCTTTGCAACAAGCTGCTTGTCAGGTCCGTTGTGACCTGAAGGGATCATAATGAACGCGTGCACGCACTTGCCCTTGAAATCTGTACGGTTAAGCTTGTCGAGAGCATCGATGAATACGTCGATACCCTTGTTCTTCCACTCGTAACGGCCGCCGATACCCACGAGAACAGCGTTCTCAGGTACCTCCTCACCGCACATAGCAGAAGCGACAGCCATAAGTTTCTGTCTTGCCTTTCCGCGAAGTTCTTCATATTCGAGGTCAGTTGCTGGAGTGAAGCTCGGCTCAAATCCGTTAGGTGTGACCACGTCTACCGCTCTTCCGAGGAACTGGCGGCACTCCTGTGCTGTGATGTCACTCACTGTAGTGAAGATGTCACTGTTCTGAGCGGCCTTCTTCTCAAGTGAATGTCTGGCAACCACATTGAAGTGTCTTGCCTTCTCATCCGCATTGTAATTGAGGAGACCGTCATAAAGTGGCAGGTAGTTACCTGCTATACATCTTCCGATCACAGTAGCGTGTGTCGTGAACACAGTCGCGATCGGCACGTTTAACGACTTGAGATAGAGGAGACCGGTTCCGGTCATCCACTCGTGGAACTGAGCAACAATCTTGTCTGATGAGTCAAGGTTGAACTTGTAGAAGCTCTCGATGACTCTTCCGGCTGCGTAGCCGAAGAGGGCAGACTCCCTGTAGTCCCAGTTGCCTGTCAATGAATCCACTCCGAATCTCTTCCAGAATTCGGTAAGGATCTCATCCTGACGGGTAAGGAACTGCTTGAAATCCACGAGAATCGCTGTAGGCTTGCCTGGAACGTTCCATCTTCCGATACGGACTCTAAGTCCTTCAGAAGCGGCCTGCTCCTTCCAAGCTCTGTACAGAGTAGGATCCTCGATGAAATCAGGGTTGCTCTCGGTGTCCATCCACACATCAGGTCCCACCATAATGTGGCGCCTGCTGAACTCGCTCTTGAGATAAAGGGACTTTGTAGCGATCACCGTATAGATGCCGCCCACCTTGTTACACACTTCCCAACTAACTTCAAACAGATAATCCGGTTTGATAATGTCTGTTTTCATTTGTTAAAATAATTATTTAGTTACCCCGGCCAGACTCCTTGATTATCGGAATCCGCCCGGGGATAATATTACACCGTTATATGTATTATATAACTATTTCTTAGTAGTCTTCTTTGCCGCTGGCTTCTTTGCCTTTGTCTCAGAAGTAGTCTTCGCTGAAGCCTTCTTTGCTGCTGGCTTCTTTGCAGAAGTCTCCTTTACTGTCTTCTTTGCCGGAGCCTTCTTTGGTTTTGCGGGTGCAAAGTTAACATCTGAAACGGAAATTGCATCATCAACTCGCAAAATAAAATCACTTAAAACGTTCATATAGTTGATAAACGCCTCATATGGAGTATCATACGGGTTGAAATATTTGTGAACAGCTCCGTCTGAGAAGAACTTTGTACACATATAATAGAAGTGATCGCTCTCCTGGAGGTGACCGAAGTCAGACCAAAGTGCCTCGTCATCGAGGAGACCGAGCTTCTCAACCTGCTCGTAGAGCTTGTTGAAAGCGTCGTTCTGGAGCTCGTTGCCGAGCCAAGCTGTCACGTCGCGCTCCTCGTCTGCCCAAGAGATAGGGTCCATAACGTCGAGGTCGCCTACCGGACGATGCTTCTTTGTAGCCTGTGATGGAGTCACGAACTCGAACTCACCGTCAGCGAGAACGATGCCTGGGAGGGCTCTCATAAACTCGAAGATGCCGCTTGAAGCCTTCTGGTGCTCACCGAATGTCTCATAATCCATAAAGAGGTTGATGATGTCTTCGTTCTGAGCAGCTGCCTTGAGCCATCCGAGATACTTCTCGCCAGTGAGCGGCCAGTCTGACCATCCTCTGTCTGAGAAACGGAATGCGATATCGTCACTGAGGCCTGCGTTCTTGAGGAGGAGCTTGAGGTTAGGAGCTGTTGCGCCTGTGTAAACGAAGTTAGGGCTCTTCCAACCGAGAACGTGCTTAGCACCCTCAGTAAGCATTGTCTTGAAGCCCATATCGTAAACCATCTCACCGATAGCGTCCGAATAGATGAGCTCAGTATTTCTGAAAGCCTTAGGAGTCACACCGAAGTAGTGCTCGATGGCTGCTTTGTGCTTCTCTACCTGATGCTTGAACTCAGCCTCTGAAGAGAGAGCTACAAGCGAGTGGTAATAAGTCTCTGAAAGGAACTCTACGCAACCTGTCTGAGCGAGCTTGCGGAAGCTCTCGATAACCTCTGGAGCATATCTGTCGAACTGCTCGAGAACTGTACCTGAGATTGAGAACGCTACCTTGAAAGCACCCTTGTTAGCCTCGATGAGCTCAAGGAGAAGGGCATTCATAGGGAGATAGCACTTCTGAGCTACGCGGCGGAGGATTGTTCTGTTAGCGAAATCGTCATAGTAATGAGAATCCTTTCCGATGTCAAAGAATCTGTATAGTCTCAACCTTGCTGGCTGGTGTACCTGAAAATACAGACATAAACTCTTTTTCATAATATAGTGTTTTTTTATTTATTCTTGTCAATTACTTCCTGATAAATACCCTTGATCTTTGCAGCAACATCGTTCCACTTGATGCTGTTTACCTCGTCATATCCGCAACGTGCAGCGAGCTGAGCGATTGCAGGATACTGGAGAAGACCGTAAATCTGGTCAGCCATAGCGTCCACATCCCAGAAGTCCACCTTGAGAGCGTACTTGAGGATCTCGGCACAACCTGACTGCTTAGAGATGATAGAAGGCACGTTAGTCTGCATAGCCTCGAGCGGTGAAATACCGAAAGGCTCTGAGATTGATGGCATTACATAAACATCCGACAAAGCGAACATCTTATGTACCTCCTTTCCGCGGAGGAAGCCGGTGAAGTGGAATCTATCTGAGATGCCGAGGCGTGCGACGTGGCGGATACACCTGTTGAGCATATCACCGCTACCTGCCATCACGAAACGGACATCCTTGCATCTCTTGAGAACCTTGGCAGCAGCCTCGATGAAGTACTCAGGTCCCTTCTGGTAAGTCACGCGACCGAGGAAGGTAACCACCTTCTCCTTCACGTTTCTCTCGACCTCAAGCTTCTCGCGACCGGTGAAGTCTACGGCATTGTGTACCGCAACCACCTTGTCAGGGTCAATACCATATCTGTTGATACAGATGTTTCTTGTAAGTTCACTCACGGCCATTACCTTGTCCGCAGCCATCATACCCTTTGTCTCAAGGTCAACTACGCGTGTATCGACCTGATCGTCGCTTGCGCGGTCGTATGATGTCGCGTGCATATGCACTACGAGCGGCTTGCCTGTAAGCTGCTTCGCAGCGATACCTGCAAGGTATGTGAGCCAGTCGTGAGCGTGAATGACATCGAACTGATCCTTATACTGGAGAGCGATTGTAGCACCTACCATTGCGTAGCGTGCAACCTCTTCCATAAGGTTAGCGCCGTATTTTCCAGAGAACTTGTACTTCTGGCCGTACTGAACGCGGAAACTCTTAACCTGTCTCTTGCGCTCTTCCTCGACCATCTTTGTGAAGTCCTGAGGATCTACGTATGGAACCATATTGGTTCCGATGTGTACGAACTGTACTTTTCCGAGGAACTCGTCAACTGTTGCAGTAACGGTATCCACTGCCACATCACTGGCATTGATGATCTTTACCGCGCTCTCATCCTCGTCACCCGAAGCTGAAGGCATAACGAAAAGAACGTCAACGTCATTGTAGGCAAGACCTTTGGTCATACCGTAGCAAGCTGTTCCGAGACCTCCCGCAATATGAGGAGGGAACTCCCATCCGAACATCAGAACTCTCATTACTTATCCTCCTTCTTATACTGTTTCATTACATATGCTATGTGCAGCAATGCTGCTGTACTCATCGCCGAAGCGATCGCACCGTGCGGCTCGTGTGGAGGGTCTCCGTCGTAAAGCTCAGAGAATGCACCTACACCGTGCTTGCTGATGTCCTCGAAGAATCCCTCAACGAGATACTTCGCTCTTCCGTAGAATGTCTCGCCCATCATTCTGAAGCAGAGATCAATGTACGGAGCGAGGAGGTCAGGGAATGCACATCCCTGGTGGTAAGCGAGGTCACGGTCGATCTGCGAACCCTCGTATACGCCTCTGTAAGCCTCGTTTCTTGGAGAAAGCGATCTGAGGCCTCTCTTTGTGAGGAGCTCGTCATTGATTGTCATAACAACCTCTGAGATAACTTCGTCATCAAGCGGACAGTACTCGAGGTATGCAGGAACGAGCATATTAGGTCTTACGCCCTGGTCAAGAGGACCGTTTCCTACGTAGTCTACGAGATAACCCCACTCAGGCTTCCAGAATGTAGGCTGGTAGTTCTCCTTCACGAGGTCACGGACTGGCGACCAGCGCTCTACGAATGCGCTCTTCTTAGGTCCGTACTTGTTCTCCATATCGATAGCGAAGCAGAGTGCGTTGTACCAGTATGCATTCGTCTCCACCTGATAACCTGCTCTTTCAGTCACAGGGCGGCCGTAAACGTATGCGTTCATCCAAGAGAGCGCAACGCCGTCCATCTGAGCCCAGAGGAGTCCGTTAGGATGCATAGTGATCTCCTTTCTGCAGCCTGGGCCGTAGCTCTCGATGATGCCCTTGAGCACATCGGCATACTTCTTCCAGATCTGCTTCTCCTTTCCGCTGAAGCGGATATACTGCTGGATTGTCTCTGTCAGTCTGAGAGGAGCCTCGCACTGAGTTGTACGATGGTAGAGTCTATCTTTCTCCTCTGCGATGAGAGTATCGAGGATCTTCTCAAATTCCTCGCAGTCGCCGTTTGCATACAATGTGAGGCCTGGGAGAGTAGCCACAGTCTCTCTGAGGAGACCTGTCTCAAGCCAAGAGTAACCTGCATTGATGCGGGCCTTGCTGCCTTCGTGGATCTTGAAGAGGTTTGCGTTGTGTACAAGGAGGTCCTTGTATGTCTCTACCGGATCCATTTTCTTGAGAGTATCGGTGAACTTTCTCTTGAGTCCCTTTGTGTTTACCTCGTTCACAGATGCCGAGAACACCACTGAATCGCCAGGCTTCATCTCAAGCGAGAATGTACCCGGAACGAAGAGGTCCTCTCTGCAGTCGAAGCCGCGACGATACTCGTCTGAGTATGTCACTCCGCTGTACCAGTATGGCTGATACTTGAACGACGGCTGGCCTGTCATCTGCATATTCAGATAAGGGAAGCCGTTGTAGAGACGGAATGCGACACCGCCGTCAACCTCGTCATAACCGGTATATGCCTCCGGATTCTGGGCAGTAAGGCTGTGAATGCTTCTGAAAGCGAGGAAAGGCTTCAGCATAAGCGTAAGCTTTGAAGGAGCCTCGAGCAAGTCGTATCTGATGAGTACCTGGTCAGTGTCAGGAATCATCATAATAGTCTTGGTGAACAGGATACCTCCGACCTTGTAGGTCACTACAGGCACAGGGTCAGCGTCGAAGTCCACGATGTACTTATGTCCCTTAGGATCATAAGTGTCGCCATAGCAGTGGATTCCGAGGTTGAACTGTTTGCCTCTGAGGACAAGACTTTCATCCAGTGCAGAAAGCAGCATATACTTTCCGCCACCCAGTTCATCAACAGGAACGGCGAGAAGTCCGTGATAACGCCTGGTATTGCAGGTCACGATGGACGTGTTGCAATAGGCACCTGTCTTATTCGCAGCGATGATCTCACGCTTGAGCGAATACTCCAGATTCACAAGCTCGGACTTGTTGAATTTAAGAAAAGCCATAAAATACGTATTTAGTTAACTTTTTAGTCAATCTTCTTCAATACAATCGCGCATCTGGTCGGCAGATAAAGTGACAGCGAAGCGTCATATTTGCCGTTGCCGTTCTCGCTCTTGGTAGGTACACTAAAATGCACCTCTCCAGTCTTGACTCTGGAGAAGCCGTCAAATTCGTTTTCGTCTGTATTCAAAACAGCCTCGTACTTTCCGGCAGGTACGGCGAAGCCGTAATCCGTAAATGAGGCAGTGGGGTTGAAGTTGAGTGCAAAGATACAATTTTTTCTTTTGAATATGAGTATCTTTTTCTCCTCATCCTGCACAAAAAGTTCAGGAGCCTCGTCAAGGATGGATTCCTGACGCGCCAATTCGATCATTGCCTTGTCGAAATTCCTGAGATATCTGTATCTGAGATAGTCAGGCTCGGCAAGGGACCACTGTCTTCTGGCGTGCTTGTACGACCATCCGTTTCCTTCACGAGGGAAGTCGATCCATTCCGGATGACCGAACTCGTTACCCATAAATGTCAGGTAACCGTTTCCGCAGGTCGCCATAGTCACAAGGCGTATCATCTTGTGGAGAGCCATACCTCTGTCTACGACAGGAGACTGCGACTCCTTGTTCATTGATGTGTACATATCCGCATCCATCAGGCGGAAAGCGATGGTCTTGTCGCCCACCATTGCCTGGTCGTGGCACTCTGCGTAGCTGATAGTCTTCTCATCCTCACGCTTATTGGTGAGCTGCCACCACATCTCTCCCATACTCCAGTGGTCGTCTGAGAGTTCCTTGATCCATTTGATCCAGTTGTCTGCGACTCCCATACTCATACGGAAATCGAAGCCGACTCCACCCTCGGCGATAGGGGCAGCGAGGCCGGCCATACCGCTCACATCCTCAGCGATTGTGAACGCATCCGGATTCATCTCGTGGATAAGGATATTGGCGAGGGCGAGATATGCGACGGCATTCTCATCCACGCCCTGGTTGAAGTAGTTGTCATAACCGACGAAAGCCTTCTCCAGACCGTGGTCCCAGTAAAGCATACTGGTAACGCCGTCGAAGCGGAAACCGTCGATATGATATTCCTCCATCCAGTATTTGCAGTTTGAAAGGAGGAAGTATTTTGTCTCGTTCTTGCCGTAGTCGAAGCAGCGCGATCCCCAAGCCGGATGATGGCCCTGCCAGCCGTCGTAGAAGTACATAGTCTCAGTTCCGTCGAACAGTCCGAGGCCTTCTGCCTCATTGTCAACTGAATGAGAATGAACGATATCCATCACGACAGCGATGCCGTAGCCGTGCGCGTCGTCCACGAGGGCCTTGAACTCCTCCGGAGTACCGAAACGCGAGCTGACAGCGAAGAAATTCGACACCTGATAGCCGAAGGATCCGTAGTAAGGATGCTCCTGGAGAGCCATTATCTGGATGGTGTCATATCCGAGGTCTGCGATCTTAGGAAGCACGTTGAGACGGAACTCCTCGAATGTGCCCACCTTCTCCTCCTCGGCCGCCATACCGATGTGGCACTCATAGATGAGAGGATTGCTGCGCTTGCCAGGCTTTCCGTTGCGCCACTCGTAAGGCTGCGGATCCCAGACCTGAGCGCAGAACTGCTTGGTCATAGGGTCCTGGACCGCTCTTGTAAGGTATGCTGGAAGTCTCTCTGCACCACCGCCTTTCCACTCTATGTAGAGCTTGTAGAGAGTGCCGTGGTCAAGGAACATCGGAGGAAGGACGATCTCCCAGTTGCCGCCGCCGATAGGCTTGAGCGCATAGGCCTCGGTCCTCTTCCAGTTATTGAACTCACCGATGATGTATATCTTGGTCGCATTAGGAGCCCACTCGCGGAAAACCCAGTTTCCCTTCTGGTCACGATGCAGACCATAATAGATATGGTTGTTCATTCCCTTGCTCAAAGACCCGTCCACAGACAGTTTCTCCTTGAGGTCAAGGATCATCTCGTTTCTCTTGTCGATCGCTTCCTTGTATGGCAACAGCCATTCGTCGGAATCATAGATCATCGTCTTTTTCTTTGCACACATATTTATGTATTCTTTATTGCATAACTTCCAGTTTCTCACGCACACCTCTGAGGTATGCACGACATCCGGCGATCAGTTCCTCTGATCTCCTGATGTACTTATCTATATCACCGAGGCCTGTTTCAGGATCCTCTACCTTGGCCGCTATCGCCTCAAGTTCCGCGACAGCCGCAGCATAGTCAAATTTTTCAGCCATTTCTTCTGATGTTATCAACTGTACACTCAAGCGTTCCGTCTGCGAACAGCACTGCGACCTTGTCGCCGGAACGTCTTCCCGAAGCGCCCTTCAGCACCACTCCTTCAGCATCCACCGCAAGCGCATATCCCCTCTCGAGAATCCTCCTCGGATCCGCACCCTGAATCCTTGCCTGAAGTACCTTCAGGGCCGATTCCATCAGCGCGATGCGGTTCGTGAAGGCCAGCTTCACGCGGGTCTGATACGAAGACAGTCTCGCGTCCTCATCTTCATATATGCCTATGAGATAGTCCGCAAGGGCTGTAGGGGTCTTCACATATTCATACGCCACCATATCGCACACGTGGAAATCCTGGTCGTGGCCGATGGCAGTGAGCACCGGCAACGGATACTGGGCGATGACGGCCGCCAGATCATAGTCGTCATAGCAGGCCAGGTCAAGCTTGGATCCGCCGCCTCGGAGCACAAGGACGGCGTCATACTCCTCCCCTTCCTCAACGATGACGTCAAGGGCCGAGATTATGGACTTAGGGCATTCAGCCCCCTGCATAAGAGCCGGATAAAGGGTGATGTCAAACTTGAATCCGTATGCGTTTTCGTCGATGTGCTTCCTGAAATCACGATAACCTGCAGCATCGGGAGCGGAAACCACCGCAAGCCTGTACGGCAGCTCAGGAAGCTCGAGCAGCTTCTGCAGGTCCATAAGACCTTCCGAAGCCAGACGCTCTATCGTACGCTGCCTCTCCAGCTCCTTGACTCCTACCGAATACTCCGGATCTATATCATTGATTATCAATGAGAAGCCATACAGCTGACTATAAGTCACCTGCACCTCGACAAGAATCAGCATTCCTTCGCTGATCGGAGAGCCTGTAACAGACTCGAAATATGGCGCGATGAACCTGTATCTGGACGACCAGATGATAGCATTCACCTTGGCCACCAGCCCTGTCGCATCACTTTGAGACAGCTCCAGATAACAATGGCCTCCGTTACGTGCTTTTACAGCACTAACTTCGGCCCTGACCCACAGACGTTTAGGAAAAAGCGATTCTATCCCCTCCTTCAGCTTCGACTGGAACTCAAAAAGGTCAATAAATTCTTTTTCCATAGGGTTTACATTTGCATTGCAACAAATTTAGCAAAATTTCCATTACGTCATCACTATTTCAAAATAAATAAAAGAAATTTTCATATCTTTGCGCACGTTTAAAAGAAAGGACTGAATCTATGAAGATTACCGAAGCATTATTTTCAGGCAGCAGCACCAGAATCTCCGAGAAACCGAAGCAGAAATTTCCGGAATTCGCCTTCATCGGAAGGTCGAATGTGGGAAAGTCTTCCCTCATCAATATGCTCTGCAAGAACAAGAAGCTCGCGATGACTTCCAGCAAGCCTGGAAAGACCAGGCTCGTAAACCACTTTCTGATCAACAGGGAGTGGTATCTTGTTGACCTTCCGGGCTACGGTTATGCAAAAATATCAGCTACAGGCAAGCAGAAGCTCGAGCAGGTTATCCGAAACTATCTGAATTTCTCCGAAGAGATGGTAATGCTCTTCGTCCTGATCGACTCACGCCACGAAATCGGAAAAGTGGATATGGACTTCCTCATCGAGCTCGGCCAGGGACAGATCCCGTTCGCAATCATTTTCACAAAGGGCGACAAGAACGGCCCGAATGCGCTTGCCGCACAGGTCGAAAAGAACAAGCAGCAGATCCTCGAACTCTGGGAGGAACTGCCGCCGACATTCATCAGTTCTTCTGAAACAGGACTCGGAAGAGACGAAATCCTCGACTACATCGAGTCAGTCCTCCAGAGCATCAAGGAAAAGGAAATGTAACAAAACCCTCATACAATGCACGACGAACACAAAATCAAAATCTTTACCTGCAAGGCGTCAAGAGCGTTTGCAGAGAAAGTTGCGACCAAACTCGGTCTCAAGTTAGGAGCATCAGATGTATTGACATTCAGCGACGGAGAATTCCAGCCTTGCTACAATGAAAGCGTACGAGGCGCTACTGTCTTCATCATCCAGTCGACATTCCCTCCTACAGAAAACCTCTTTGAGCTCCTTCTTATGATCGACGCTGCAAAGAGAGCATCTGCTCACAAGGTAATCGCTGTAATGCCATACTTCGGTTGGGCAAGACAGGACCGCAAGGACAGACCGAGAGTTTCAATCGGAGCAAAGCTCGTGGCAAATATGCTTCAGGCGGCAGGATGCGACCGCGTAATGACCTGCGACCTCCACGCAGACCAGATTCAGGGCTTCTTCGACTTCCCTGTTGACCACATCTACGCAAGCGCAGTGTTCCTCCCATACCTCAAGGCTATGAACATCGAGAACCTCGCTATCGCAGCTCCGGATATGGGTGGTGCCAAGAGAGCAAACGCATATGCAAGATACCTCCAGTGCCCTGTCATCATCTGCCACAAGTCTCGTGAGAAGGCTAACGTCGTAGGATCGATCACAGCCATCGGAGAGGTTGAAGGCAAGAACGTCATCATCGTTGACGATATGATCGACACAGCAGGTACATTGGCAAAGGCTGCCAACGTCCTCAAGGAGATGGGAGCCCTCAGCGTACGCGCTTGTGCTACCCACGCAGTGCTTTCAGGTCCTGCATACGACAGAATCGCAGAGTCTGCACTCGAGGAGGTGATCGTAGCCGACACTATTCCATTGAGCGACGACCCTGCAAAGGACAAGAGCAAGATCACTGTCCTCAGTATGGCAAACATCTTCGCAGACATCATCGACAAGGTGTACAACTACGAAGAGATCAGCTCAAGCTTCATCAACTAACATCTGATGGAGATTCTGCTTGCATCGGTTGTACTTGTAGCTCTTTGCGTCTTCGGCCTTTGCTTCAACATCATCTTCAGGAAAGACGGAAAGTTTCCTGAGACAGAGATCGAGAACAACAAGGAGATGAGAAAGAGAGGCATCAAGTGCGCCAAGGAGGATGAGATAAAGCTATGGGGCAAGAAGAACCCGGACGGCACTCCACAGTGCTCGGACGGGGGATGTGCCTCTTGCGGATCAGACTGCCGATAATTACGTTCCCGGATAGGGATTAGCAATCTCGCCGTGAGGCGGGTAATATTAATTTAAACAATTCATTATGAGCTTATTAGCTATTGTAGGACGTCCTAACGTAGGAAAGTCCACACTTTTCAACCGCTTGGTGGGAATGCGCCAGGCAATCGTAGACGAGACAGCCGGTGTCACAAGAGACAGACACTACGGCAGATGTGAGTGGTGCGGCACAGAGTTTTCTGTAGTCGACACAGGTGGATACACATCCAACTCAGACGACATCTTTGAGGAGGAGATCCGCAAGCAGGTGGTTCTCGCCATCGAGGAGGCACACGTTGTCCTCTTTATGGTAGAGGCCGGCACAGGCATCACCGACTATGACGAGGAGATCGCAGATATCCTCAGACGCAGCGGAAAGCCTGTCGTTCTTGCAGTCAACAAGATCGACTCAGGCGAGAAGATGTACGACGCATTCCAGTTCTATTCATTGGGACTTGGAGAGGTATACAGCATTTCAGCTGCTAACGGCGGCGGTACAGGAGACCTCCTGGACGCCATAGTGAAGGAGCTGCCTGCTGAAGACCCAGACAAGGATGACCGTCCTGACCTTCCTCACTTCACAATCGTAGGAAAGCCTAACGTCGGCAAATCCTCACTCACCAATGCACTCCTCGGCAAGGAGAGAAACATCGTGACTCCTATCGCAGGTACCACACGTGACTCCATCGCCACCCTTTACAACAAGTTCGGACACGAGTTTATGCTCGTGGACACAGCAGGTATGCGCAAGAAGACCAAGGTACACGAAGACCTTGAGTTCTACTCGGTAATGAGATCCATCCGCGCTATCGAGCACTCAGACGTCTGCATCCTTATGATCGACGCTCAGAGCGGTATCGAGGCACAGGATATGGCCATCTTCAACCTCATCCAGCGCAACAAGAAGGGATGTGTGATCGTAGTGAACAAGTGGGACACCGTCGAGAAGGACAGCAACACTATGAAGGAATACACAATTGCGATCAAGGAGCGCCTTGCACCGTTCAATGACCTTCCTATCATCTTCACATCGGTGATCAACAAGCAGAGAATTATGGATGTGCTCGACGCAGCGGCACACGTATACGAGAACTACTCACGCAAGATCTCGACATCGAAGATCAACGAGGAGATGCTTCCGGAGATCGAGAACTACCCTCCACCGGCTTGGAAGGGCAAGTACATCAAGATCAAGTACATCACTCAGCTCCCTACACGTTCTCCATCATTCGCTTTCTTCTGCAACCTCCCGCAGTATATCCGCGAGCCTTACAGAAGATTCCTCGAGAACAAGCTGAGATCGAAGTTCGACTTCCTCGGATGTCCGGTACACATCTATCTCAGACAGAAATAACAGAAAAGGATGACCGATCGGTCATCCTTTTTTTATTCCATTCTTTCAATCTTCAAGTGCTGTATCTTGTAGGAAGAATCCTTGTATCCGACAAAGATCGTCACCATAAAGTGTTCGCCTCCCGCAGTGAGGGTTCCCAGGGCATACTTCATATTGGTTCGTCCTGCCTGATGGGCGATCTCGAAAGAGCGCGGCGTGTAGGACTTAAAGAACGACTTGAGCACCTGGCAGGCCTGGCTGCGGCTGTAGTCGTTGGTGGCCGAGAAGATGGTGATCTCCAGATTGTCGGAGAACCAGGCGGACAACTTGTCCACATCTCCCTGTCCCAAATATTTAGATATAGGAGTAAAGACTTCGTAACCTCTGCCGTGTGTCTGTGATTTTGCCGGACACGCGAACAGGAGCATCACTGCCGCCAGCACTCCTGCGACCCTGATATTCATATGCTGCCGTTGATTTAACAAGGCAAAGATATGCAAATTTTCGTATATTTGTACTTCATTGACATACTTACAGATGAAGATAACTCTACTTACAGTCGGAAAGACCGACAGAGACTGGGTAAAGCAGGGACTTGACATATACGTGTCCAGGCTGAAACATTATATTCCGTTCACAATCACCGAGATACCGGAACTGAAGAACGTCTCTGCGCTTTCAAAGGAGCAGATAAAGTCGAAGGAGGGCGAGCTCATTCTGAAGAATGTGCGCCCGACGGACGACCTCATACTGCTTGACGAGAGAGGAAAGCAGTACACATCCGTCGAACTGGCGAAGGTACTCCAGGACAAGATCTCATACATAGGAAAGGACATCGTCTTCGTCATCGGAGGTGCATACGGATTTTCTGAAGAAGTTTATAAAAGATCCGATTCAAAGATATCTCTGTCGAAGATGACATTCTCCCACCAGATGGTTCGCGCGATTTTTGCAGAGCAGATCTACCGCGCATTCACCATCATCAGAGGTGAACCTTACCACCACGAATAGCACAGATGATTACACGAGAGTTCATACACAAGAAACTTCCGCTGACAGGTCTCGTCCTGGCGCTGTGTCTCCTGGTCGTTTCGATGACAGGAGTCAACGAAGTCGGCGACACTGACAATATGGCGTCTGATGCCTCCGGCAGAGTGGACGCCCGCCTTGAACTGCTGGACAGGCACATCGATGCCGCCTTCGAAAGGGAGCAGGGAGAATCATTCTCTTTGAGCATCCCGGAGGATATGGTGATCTATCACTATGTAAATGACTCTCTCCTCTACTGGTACAACCAGTTCCCCGTAACCAACGACGACATCACGTCGATAATGGTCTTCCAGAGGCTGACCCCGCTCAACAGCAGGCTGGTGTCTCCCCTCTCGGAGATTACCTCAGACCTTACATATCTGAATCTCGGAAGCAAATGGTATCTGGCGAAAGCCGTTGACGGCGAAAGGAACGACAGAATCATTGCGGGAATCGAGATCAAGAACTCCCTCATCCACGACATCAGCAACAGCGACAACGGCATAAACCCTGCGCTCAAACTGCCTGTAAAGTACACCGTGGAGCCCCTCGGCTACAGCGGCGGCAGTGCAGTGTACGTAGACGGCCAGCCGCTGTTCAAGGTGGTATATGAATCCGGCGCAGAGTCTCCATTCTTCTACAGTTCCATTCTCAAGTGGCTGGCGCTCATACTGTTCACTCTGGCTATGGTTCTGTTCCTTGCAGGGCACAGGACAGTCAAGGCATTCCTTGCCGTAGTGCCGATGATCACCGTGCTCAATGCCGTCGCCTATGTCTGGGGACTGAAGCTGAACGGAATCTACGAGATCTTCTCGCCTACCATATATGCGGATGATGTGTTCCCTTCCCTGGGTGCGCTGATCCTGCTCAACGGATACATCCTCATTATGAGCATATGCGTGTTCTTCATCAAGGGCAGGATCACCAAGTTCCTGACCCAGGACAAGAGCAAGGCAAAGATGAGGCTGGCAATCTTCGGTACTGTACTGGTCGCTCTCAGCGGACTTCTGCTGGTCTACTCGCACATCACTCTCCGAAGTTTCATAATGAACTCCAGCGTACCTCTCGAACTGTATAAGGTCAACTCGAGAATAGGCTACGCCATCCTTGTATATCTCTCTTACACCGGACTTCTCGCCTGTCTGCTTATATACCTGCAGATGCTCAGACCTGTCATCTGGGAGTTCACCGGAAAGCATTACAATATCTTCGAGCGCAAACATCTGATATTCTTCGCGTTCGTTGCCGCTTTATATTTCAGTGCCACAGCCAGCTCACTGGGTTTCAGGAAGGAGCAGGACAGAGTGATGGTATGGGCGAACAGACTCGCGGTGGAAAGGGATCTCGGACTTGAGATCCAGCTCCGCAGCGTAGAGGAGGCCATTGCCGGAGATATGCTGATCTCCACCTTGACAAGGATGGAGAACAGTTCCGGTATGGTCCTCAACAGGGTCACCGAATACTATCTGAACAGGACAAGGCAGGACTACAATATCGGAGTGCTCATCTATAGAGAGGGCGATGTACCGGGGCAGAACATCATCACAAGCATCCTCCAGAACGGAGAGCCGATAGCGGACGGCTCGCGTTTCCTTTTCTTCTCCGACAAGAACGGAAGAGGCGGCTACGCCGGCATCTTCATCTACTATCAGCCGGAGGTGGGGCTTACCAGGATGATTCTGCAGATCGAGCAGAAGAGCAACAAGGAGGACAGGGGCTACCACAATATCCTCAGCCGATTCCGTCAGCCGACTGACGTGAACATACCTTCCTTATATTCATATGCGAAGTACAAGAACGGGCATCTCAGTTCATATAAGGGGAATTATCCTTATCCAACCGTATCCAACATCTATGAAAAAGCTGGGGACGGCACTGAAGAGCTGGCGATAAGCCGCACGAAGGGCAACATACATTTCATCAGCAGGATAAGCGAAGACGAGATCATCGTCGTGACGCGAAACAGACGCAACGCGATGCTGTATTTCATTTCGTTCTCTTATCTGTTCATCTTCCTGGCGTTGTTGATGATTGCTATATCCGGCAAGAAGAACAGGGACAACAAGTCCTTCAAGAACAATTACTTCCGCACGAGGATCAACCTCATCCTCTTCACATCGTCGTTCCTTATTCTCGCAAGTATGGCGGCGGTGAGCATATTCTTCGTATACCAGAGGAACGAGGCCAATATGTTCAACATAATGTCGTCGAAGGTCAGCACCGTGCAGGGTCTCCTGGAGAGCCGCACGAGGTATGCGAGCAGCTGGTCAGACCTCAACACTCCTGCCTTTGCCAATGCGCTCGAGGACATAAGCAACACTACAAAGTCGGACATCACCCTGTTCACTCCGGGAGGAAAGGTGTTCAGGTCGACATCGCCGGAAGTGTTCGAGAAACTGATCCTCGGAAGCCGAATCAACCAGGACGCATTCTACAACATCCGAAACCGAAACCAGAGGTTCTATATACATAAGGAAAAGATCGCGGGATACCAGTACTGGTCGCTTTATGCCCCTATCTTCAACGAGCAGGGAGACATAATCGCCATTATGAGTATTCCATACACAGACCGCAACTATGACTTCCGTAGGGAGGCGTTCTTCCACGCGGCCATCATTATGAACCTGTTCCTTCTCCTGCTCATCATCTCGCTGCTCATCAGCACGCGTGAGGTGAACTCTATGTTCTCTCCTCTTGTGGAGATGGGCAAGAAGATGAACAGTGCGGACATCAATAATCTTGAGTACATCCTGTACAAGAGGGATGACGAAATCTCGTCTCTCGTGGACGCATATAACCGAATGGTGAAGGATCTGTCCGACTCGACAAGGCAGCTGGCACAGGCGGAACGCGATAAAGCGTGGAGCCAGATGGCGCGCCAGGTTGCGCACGAGATCAAGAATCCGCTCACTCCTATCAAGCTGGAGATCCAGAGACTGATCCGTCTGAAACACAACAACAATCCTAAGTGGGAGGAGAAGTTCGACACCGTGGCAGCAGTGGTACTGGAGCACATCCAGATCCTGTCAGAAACAGCGAACGAGTTCTCGACCTTCGCAAAACTGTACACGGAGGACCCTGTGCTTGTGGATCTTGACAAGACACTCAAGGATCAGCTCGTAATCTTCGACAACAGGGAAAACATCCGATTCACATATATCGGTATGGAAGAGGCATACGTGATGGCTCCTAAGCCACAGCTCATCCGCGTGTTCGTGAACCTGATCACCAACGCCATCCAAGCAGTGGAGATTATGCAGAAGGAGGCTGAGGAACGCGGCGAAGCCGTATGCGAGGGCAAGATCCAGATCTACCTGAGAAACAGCATCAAAGAGGGTTGCTACGACATCGTGTTCGATGACAACGGACCGGGCGTGAAGGGTGAGAACCTGGACAAGCTGTTCACTCCGAACTTCACGACAAAGACCGGCGGCACAGGTCTCGGCCTGGCCATCTGTCGCAACATCATACAGAAGTGCAACGGCGAAATCACCTACCAGAAGTCCTTCACTCTGAACGGTGCCAGCTTCACCGTCACCATCCCGAAACACCAGTCCTAGCTGTTAGTATACGTACGCCTTTACGTCGGCCGATGTGATCTTGTCACCGGAAAGGATGAGGAGACGTTCCACCACATTGCGGAGCTCACGGATGTTTCCTGTCCAGGACTTGTTGACGAGAAGTTTCATCGCATCCGGTTCGATCTTGCGTGGAACCATTCCTGTCTCCGAACAGATCTGATCCACGAAGAAGTCGACCAGAAGCGGAATGTCATCCTTGCGTTCGTCAAGAGTCGGAACATTGATGACGATCACGCTGAGACGGTGATAGAGGTCCTCACGGAAGGTGCCCTTTGCGATCTCCTCCTTGAGGTTCTTGTTGGTGGCAGCCACAACACGCACATCCACAACGATGTCCTTGTCGCTTCCCACGCGCGAGAGTTTCTTCTCCTGAAGCACTCTGAGAACCTTGGCCTGAGCAGCGAGTGACATATCTCCGATCTCGTCGAGGAAGAGTGTGCCTCCGTCCGCCTGCTCGAACTTGCCCTTGTGCTGCTTGATCGCTGATGTGAACGAGCCCTTCTCGTGGCCGAAAAGTTCGCTTTCAATGAGTTCCGACGGGATGGCCGCACAGTTCACCTCCACATACGGCATCGCCGAACGGCGGCTCTTCTGGTGAAGGTTTCGTGCGACGAGTTCCTTTCCTGTTCCGTTAGAACCGATGATGAGCACGCGCGCATCTGTTGCAGCGACCTTGTCGATCATTTCCCTGATATGAATCATAGGCTCGGACTCGCCGACCATAGGCTGTCCGTAGACTTTCTTCTTGAGGATCTTCGTCTCCTTCACAAGGTGAACCTTGTCTTTCGCATTCTTGATTGTGATGAGAATGCGGTTGAGGTCAAGAGGCTTCTGAATGAAGTCGAATGCTCCCTTCTTGATGCACTCTACAGCGGTGTCGATGTCGCCGTGTCCGGAGATCATCACCACTGCCGAATCAATGCCCATTTCGCTGAACTTGTCAAGGACTTCCATTCCATCCATTTCCGGCATCTTGATGTCGCAGAATATGATGTCATATTTTTCCTTTTCGACCATAGAGCAGCCCTGGACACCGTTTTCAGCCACATCCACATCATAACCTTCATCAGCCAGGATCTCCTTCAGGGAGTTCCTGATGGAGCGTTCGTCATCAATAATAAGTATCTTCATATCAGAATTATTAGGTTTACAAATATCGACATTTTTGGGAGTTTACACAATATTTTATAATTTTGCTCGATTTTAAGCAAAATCTATGCAAGTACCTGATATAATCATTGCCATCGACGGCTATTCATCTACCGGAAAAAGCTCCTTTGCAAAAATCATAGCAAACGAGTTCGGACTCCTGTATCTTGATTCGGGAGCCCTCTATAGAGCTGTTACTCTGTTCGCTATCGAGAACGGATACATTGACGATGAGTGCGTTATCGATGTGCCAGGTCTTGAGGTAGCGATGGAAAATCTTGACATTCGCTTCGGAGCAGAAGGCACATATATCGGCGACAGATGCATCGAGCAGGAGATCCGCTCGCTCGGCGTCGCAGGCAAGGTCAGCCCTATCGCAACAGTTCCTGAAGTGAGAGCGTTCGTAGACAGAAAGCTCAGGGAGTTCGGCAAGGCGAGAAGACTGGTTATGGATGGTCGTGACATCGGCACAACAGTGTTCCCTGATGCAGAACTGAAGATCTTTATGACTGCCGACGATATGGTCAGAGCAGAGCGCAGAGCTGCAGAAATGATTGCAAAGGGTCAGGATGTCAACATAGAGGATGTGCTGAAGAACCTTCAGGAAAGAGACTACATCGATTCACACAGAGAAGCTTCCCCTCTCAGCAAGGCAGACGACGCCATAGTGCTTGACAACTCATATATGACTATGGCAGAACAGCTCGAGTGGCTGAAGAAGATCATCTCGGAGCGTTTCGGTTGTTAACGGTTGAAATGATATGCTAACAGTAGACATTGACAGCAACTCAGGCTTCTGCGCCGGCGTCATCAGGGCGATAGGCAACGCAGAAAAGTTTCTTCAGGAAAAGAAGGCAGAAGGATCTGAGGACCAGAGACTATACTCGCTTGGCGCCATTGTGCATAATGACGCAGAGCTTACACGTCTCGTCAACCAGGGTCTGGTGACCATCGACAAGGAAGACCTTGAGGAGATGGTGGATGCGACCGGCGAAGTGCTCCTCATCAGAGCACACGGAGAGCCGCCGCAGACATACGAGACAGCAGAGGCCTTGGGATTCAAGATAATCGACTGCACCTGTCCGGTTGTACTGAAACTCCAGAAGAGAATCAAGGAGACATACATCAGGCAGCAGGAGGAAGGAAAGGGACAGATCATCATATTCGGAAAGATCGGCCACGCGGAAGTGCTCGGCCTCATCGGTCAGACAGACGGCACAGCCAAGGTGGTGGAGAACATCGCTATGCTTGAAGAGGCGGTCAACAACGGCGAGATTAAGCTTGACGAGCCGACCGAGGTGTTCAGCCAGACAACAAAGAGCCCTGCTGAGTACTCAAGACTCTGCACAAGACTCGAGGAGATGATGGCGGCATACAACGAACTTTCTGTTGAAAGGTTCAAGGGAAGATACCTTCTTTCCGTACACGACACCATCTGCTCGCAGGTTGCGACACGTCACGAAAGACTTTCGCGCTTCGCTCTTGAGCACGACATCATAGTGTTCGTTTCCGGAAAGGCAAGTTCAAACGGCAAGGTCCTTTGCGACCTTTGCAAGTCGCTCAATATCAGAACATATCACATTGATTCCGTATCAGAGATCAAGAGAGAGTGGTTCAGGGCTGACGACAAGGTGGGAGTCTGCGGAGCGACATCGACGCCGAAGTGGCTGCTTGAAGAAGTGGCGGAGTACATACTCGAGCTCAACAAGTATGTACCGGCTTGGGAAGAGAAATTCATTAACTAAACAAATTTATATTTTTTATGGCAACAACAGCTGATTTCAAGAACGGACTTTATCTTAGCTTCAACGGCAAGCCGTGCCAGATCGTATGGTTCCAGCACGTTAAGCCTGGTAAGGGTCCAGCTTTCGTAAAGAGTAAACTCAGAAACCTCGAGAACGGTCGTATCCTCGAGAACACTTTCACTGCAGGTGCAAAGATCGACACTATCAACGTTGAGAGAAGACCATACCAGTTCCTTTACAAGGATGAGGACGGATTCAACTTTATGCACGAGGAGACTTACGAGCAGATCCACCTCGACGCAGCTCTCGTAGACAACGCTGACCTTATGAAGGAGGGACAGCACGTTGAGATGATGTTCCTCGCTGACGAGGAGCGTTGCCTCACTTGCGAGCTTCCTACATATGTTGAGCTTGAGGTAACTTACACTGAGCCTGCTGTAAAGGGTGACACTGCTTCTACTAACGCTCAGAAGGAGATCACTCTCGAGACTGGCGCTATCATTATGGCACCTCTCTTCATCAACATCGGTGAGAGAATCCGCGTCAACACAACTGACCGTTCATACGGTGAGCGTGTAAAGTAATCGCGAGCACATAAGCACAGCGAAGGCTGTAATTCCGGCGATCCTCAATGTCGCCTGGAATTACAGCCTTCACTGTATCGTTGCGTCTCGGAAGCTTCCGCCTGATGCTGACAGGATGCTGTTCTAATTGATCATTCATCAAGTACCTGGCACATCGTCAAGTGCCAGGCATCTGAAAGCCTGGGCCTTTGATATGTAATGGCGCCGCATCAACGTCTCCGCCATTCTCTTGCGGGTTTGGCAATCCAATCCATACACCGATCCGGTTCCGTAGTCCGACTTGCAGATGCTGTCGATCTCTTTGCATAATGCCACGTCAGTCATAGAGTTGTAATTTGACCTGCCGAATTCGTTTGTCAGCATTGTCTGAAGGTCGTTCATTTTTACGCCGGTTTCCAATGTCTCGACAGTAACAGGAGGCTGCCCGGTGTTGTCTTGGCACTGCTCTTCTTCCCACTTCCTGCCGGACAGACGATTCATATAATACAGATATGAACGGGCAGTCGCAAACATATGTTCAACATCTTCGACATCCACAAGGCACTCCGGAAGAAACATTCCTGACTCATCCATCAGATATCCTGGAGGTGGTGGAACTCCATCCGCCAGATGGCGATACATCAATTTTTGAGGGAGAGTCGGCACCGTCTGTCTACCTAATTCCTTTTGAAAGACAGCATTGACAGATGAGAACTTATAGCCGAACGGAGTTGCGGCAACACCGTGATGCAGAGGATTTCTTAAAATGTATGCTATCGCCGTCAAGATGTGATGCAATCCTTTAAGTTCCACGATATACGGATCTTCACCTAAACGTCCTTTGCGATTGTACTTCCGATTGAAGTATCTTGTGTACATATACCGCACCTTCTTGACGAGTTCAATTGCCCGGTCTGTGCGAGCGCACAGGTGCAAATGGTTGGACATCACTGAGTACGCGAGAGTCTTACATCTTAAATGATATGCGGCTATTCCGAGACAATTGACCAGGCGGATGTAATCTTCTTCATCTCTACATAGGAGACCGCTGTCTCCCGCAGATAAGCAAATGTGATACGTTGGCATAATCTTTTTTTTGAAGGGCAAAATCGGAAGAAACCGCGGGACTCTGTTAAAGAAAAAGAAAAATGTGACGAATATCTGTATTCGGTGACGAACGGAACAGTTAAAAATATTTTTTAACTATGATAAATTTATTTTACTGTGACCCAGAAGGGGTGACTGTGCATTGAACGTCGCTGCACCGCGATTTGCCTATGGGTGAGCTATACAATAGTTGTCCCGGATGACTGCGCTGTTTTGTACGTGTCAGATGCTTAATTTGCCGGAAAACAGGCGAAATGCCGTGTTTTTAGCAGTTGACCCGGACAGATTGCGGGATCTATCCGGGTCAAGTACGATATAACATAAATTTACTGTTCTTCTGGCTCTGCCGGTGTTTCCACGGGAGTTTCCGGCTCGAGATCTTGAACTGGAGCTTCTGTCGGAGTGGCAGGGGCGGAATCGACAGGTTCCTCTACGGGAGTTTCGGTAGCGGAAGCTGCAGCGGCAGCGGCGGCATCGTGCTCGGCCTGGGTATTGAGACGCTGCGGACCGCCGGCCTCGGCGCGAAGGAAGGCGTCGGAGCGCTTGAGGACGAAGTTTGAACCAAGGTACTTGGTACGGACTTCGTCGTCACCCGCGAGGGCTTCCGGAGTGCCGCTCTGAAGGATCGAACCCTCGTAAAGCAGGTATGCGCGGTCAATGATCGCAAGAGTCTCACCCACATTGTGGTCGGTGATGATCACTCCGATATTCTTGTACTTCAGCTTTGCGATGATGTACTGGATATCCTCAACGGCGATAGGGTCCACACCGGCGAACGGTTCATCGAGAAGGATGAACTTAGGGTCGATGGCGAGGGCACGTGCGATCTCGCAACGGCGACGCTCACCACCGGAAAGCTGGATACCCTTACTCTTGCGCACCTTGTGGAGATTAAACTCATCCAGAAGATCCTCGAGACGCTGCTTTCTCTCCTCCTTGGTGAACTGCTTGGACATCTCCATCACAGACATAATATTGTCCTCAACTGTCATATGTCGGAATACTGAAGCCTCCTGTGCAAGGTAGCCCACACCCTTCTGTGCGCGCTTGAACATAGGGAGCTTTGTGATGTCCTCATCATCGAGGAAAATCTTACCGTCGTTAGGGACGATAAGTCCTGTAATCATATAGAAGCTGGTCGTCTTGCCGGCACCGTTCGGACCGAGAAAGCCCACAATCTCTCCCTGCTCGACTTCCATCGAGACACCCTTCACAACCGTTCTTGGGCCATATTTCTTGACCAGATTTTCGCAACGAAGTTTCATTGTCTGTATTTTTAATTACTTGATGTCAAGTCCGAAATCCTTGACCAGGTTCTTCACCTCATCATTCTCGGACATCAGTTCCTTTGCCTTGTCGCTTGGCATATACACCTTAGGCTGCGGTGCGTCATCAGGTGTCACATCCACTCGGAGATATACTTTCGACGAGCCCACGATAGTGCGGAAACTTCCCTCGAGATCGTGGAGAAGCTTCGACTCCACCCAATCCTTCTGGGCCTCGTTCACCACCATAAATGTGACAATCTTCGACTCATCGTCACCGGATACTGTAATGGTAGTAGAGCCGAGCATACTTGCAAGGCGCGGCTTGCTCTCGTAGACTTTCGCAAGCTCCGGCCATTTATCCTTGAGAGCCTCCTCTGAAGGAGCGACGTCCTTCACTGTCTGCTCCACCGGTTTCGCGTCAGCGTTCATCATAGACTTGAGCGAAACGGAAGCAGCGGAAGCGGCGCGGGCGCGACGCTCGCGAGCCGGCTGAGGAGCCGCCTCAGGAGCTGGAGCGGCTGGCTCTGCCGGAGCCGAAGGCGCTGCACCCGCAGGCTTCACCATCAGGAAGCTCAGGCGCATAAGCGCGAACTCGATGTGCAGACGCGGATTCACACTTGCCCTGTAGCCCGACTCACACTGTGTAGTGATGCCGAGAGCGTCGTACAGGAACTGGAGATGGCATCTGTCCGCCTGGTCTTTATATTTGATCTTCAGGGACTCAGGAAGCTCGAGAAGAGCATCGAGACCGCCGCTCTTGCTGACGATGAGGTCACGCAGATGTGACGACAACGCCGCCACAAAGTGAAGCGCATTGAATCCCTTTGTCAATATCTCGTCAAAAATCAGCAATGCTGTCGGATAGTCTCCCTTGAGGAAGGCATCCACCAAAGCAAAACTGTACTCGTAATCCAACACATTGAGATTGCGGAGCACATCCTGATACTTCACATCTGTGCCGCAGAACGCCACGGTCTGGTCGAAGATGGTAAGCGCATCACGCATCGCGCCGTCGGCCTTGTGGGCCACAACGTGGAGCGACTCGTCGTCGATGGTCACGCCCTCCGAAGCAGCCACCATACGAAGATTCCTCACGATGTTCTCCACTGTGATTCTGTTGAAATCGTAGGTCTGGCAACGCGACAGGATGGTAGGAAGGATCTTGTGTTTCTCAGTCGTTGCAAGAATGAAGATGGCGTGCGCAGGCGGTTCCTCGAGAGTCTTGAGGAAGGCGTTGAATGCAGCCTGTGAGAGCATATGCACCTCGTCGATGATATACACGCTGTACTTGCCCACCTGAGGAGGTATGCGGACCTGGTCCATCAGGGTCTTGATATCCTCGACACCGTTGTTGGATGCCGCGTCAAGCTCGTGGATACAGTACGAACGTCCTTCAGCGAACGACTGGCAGGACTCGCAGACGCCGCAAGGTTCCATATCCGCAGAAGGATTGGAACAGTTGATCATCTTTGCGAAGATACGCGCTGTTGTGGTCTTGCCGACTCCACGCGGTCCGCAGAAGAGGTATGCGTGTGCCAGCTGTCCTCTGAGAATCGAGTTCTTGAGAGTCTGGGCGATATTGTCCTGACCGATGAGTGTCCCGAAGGAGTCAGGTCTGTATTTTCTTGCAGAAACTATATACTGAGACATAATTGTTCTTTGGTCAACTTACAAATATAGCACTATTTTTGTAACTTTGCCTCCGAATGCAGCTATACATTTATTTTGATATGAAAAAACTCCTGATTATCATCGCTGCGCTTATTATGCCTCTCATCGCAGGTGCACAGGCGCAGATCAACACAAAGAAAATGAAGATCGGTGATTTCACCGAGAAAGTGACCAAGGTAGTTCTCACAGGAAGAGGATTCTACGATGCCGCACTCAAGAACGAGATTGCAGCAAACTGGAGAGTCTCTCCGTACGAGTTCTGCACCCTTGAGGAGTTTGAAAAACTCAAGTATTACGACGACTATTACTTCCTCATAACTGTCAGCGGACAGTTCAAGAAGGAAAACAGCCCAGGCATCGACTTCCTCACTCTCATCAAGGGCGGAAACGGCGCTTCAGGCGGCATCAACGGCCTTCTTGAGGTAGTCACCATTCCTATCGCTCCGAGCGAGGATCCGTCAGGACGCGAGTTCGTGTTCTTCCCGGCATTCCTCAACATCATCCAGAACTACACACTGGAGTCTATGAACACCGATGTAAGCGGCTATGTAGGTCTGAGCAACTACACCCTCAACCTCCCTCACGCTTCCGGAATGCAGCTCATCTACTCGGAGGGCGACATCAGCACAGAGGTTACACACGCATTCCTTGACATCAACCTCGACTCTGACACCATCGTGACAGACGAGGACGACGCAGACGACTATATGCTCGAGGCGAAGCCAAACACATTGGTGAGCTATACAGTGTCTCCTACCGACCCGCAGCCGGGTTCATACAGCTACAAGATGCTCATCTGTCCGCAGACAAACGAGCTCTACTACTATCGCAGACACAAGATCAGCAAGAAGTTCGGCGCAGGTTTCCTTACCGAGGACATCAAGAGAATCAACTCATACAGAGGAAGATAACAGACACTATGATAAGTGGAAAGGCAAATTGCGGAATGCAGTATGCAGTCAAGCGCAGTGGCTCATCAGTGGGCTACTGCGCGTTGAGCATAAGATGCGGCACAAGAGATGAGGCGGGGTTCCATTCCGGAATAGCACATTTCATCGAGCACACGATATTCAAAGGCACATCGAAGAGAAGCGCCTCCGTCATCAACGGTTATCTTGACCGTCTTGGCGGTGAACTCAATGCGTTCACCACAAAGGAGGAGATCGTATTCCACGCTACCGTGCTCAAGGAAGACCTCCCGAAGGCGACTTCCCTGCTGCTCGAGCTGGCCACATCGCCGACCTTTCCCGAACACGAAATAAACACTGAGAAGAGCGTCGTCATAGACGAGATCCACTCATACAAGGACACTCCGTCCGAGGATATCTATGACAGATTCGAAGAGATGCTTTTCAAGGGGCATCCTCTCAGCGGCAACATTCTCGGAACCAAGGCTTCCGTAAAGAAGATCACCAGAGACGAACTCATCAGGTTCATCAGCGAGAAGTTCAGGCCGTCAAAGATGGCACTGACCATCGTAGCTGACATCGATGAGAAGAAGATGGAGAAGGATATCCTCAAGCTAGCCGACAAGTTCTTTACAGCCGCAGACGACGCTGCAGCAGTCACTGAGGCGTCAACACCTCTCCCGAACAATCCACAGTTCGACACTACTGTCAGCAAGAGGAACCACCAGGCAAACTGCATCATCGGCGGACTCGCTCCTTCGCTCTATCAGGAGCGCGAAAGGCTCGCCACAGTCCTCCTGTGCAACATTCTCGGAGGTCCTGCAAACAACTCCATCCTCAACTCGGTGCTCCGCGAGAAGCACGGCTGGGTGTATGGAGTGGAGTGCGGATACACTCAGTATGCCGACACCGGCATCGTTGCGATAAGCCTCGGATGCGACAAGACCAACCTTGAAAAATGCATCAAGGCTATCGAAAAGGAGTTGGAGAAACTGCGCACAGAGACGCTGTCGGAGCGCAAGCTCAAGGCGGCGAAAAAGCAGTTGCTGGGCCAGCTGGCGATCAGCGGAGACAACGGAGAGACACAGTGCCTTTCAATGGGAAAGGGTCTCATTGCATATGGCAAGGTAAGTTCCGGCAAAGAGAACAGAAACCTTGTGGAAGGAGTCACAGCGGAGGACATCCGCGAGATGGCGCAGAAGATCTTCGACCCTGCCAATCTCTCCAAACTCATATATGTGTAACCCTGTCATATCGAGCGACCGAAAGGAGTCGAGATATCTATAACTACTATGGAGAAAATCTACAAATACATTGAGGATCACGCTACGCCACAGGGCGAGGCGCTGGACTGGATCGAGAAGCAGACCCACATCAGGACAAACCACGCAAGAATGCTCTCAGGCCACCTTCAGGGAGAGCTTATGAGAATTCTCGTGCAGATCAGCGGTGCACGCCGCATCCTGGAACTCGGCACATTCACAGGCTATTCCGCAACCTGTATGGCATCAGTACTTCCCGAGGACGGTCATCTCGATACGCTCGAACTGAACGACGAACTTGAGGACCTCATCCTTGAAGGCTTCGAGAAGGGAGGAGTGGAAGACAAGGTACAGTTGCATATCGGCGACTGCAAGGAGACTCTCGTACGCCTCCGTTCGGAGATGGGCCTCGGCGCTGTAGGCTCAGACTCATCGGCAGACACAGTAGACACCTCCAAGCTCTATGACATCGTCTATATCGATGCCAACAAGCGCGAATACTGCGAGTATTACGAGCTCGTATTCGATATGGTCCGTTCAGGCGGACTCATCCTTGCCGACAACGTCATCTGGGACGGCAAGGTCTGCCAGGACCCGCTTCCGCAGGACAAGCAGACCCTCAGCATCGTGAAGTTCAACGATATGGTAACGAACGACCGCCGCGTCGAGTCCGTTATCCTTCCTCTTCGCGACGGTCTTAATGTTATCCGTAAGAAATAGTCCTACTGTCTTGTAATCTTTGCTCCAAGAGCATTGAGACGGATATCTATATCCTCGTAACCTCTGTCGATCTGATCGATGTTGCTGATCACGCTTGTGCCTTTGGCTGACATTGCGGCGATCAGCAGTGCGATACCTGCACGGATGTCAGGAGATGCCATCTGGCCGGCGCGGAGCTGGTACTTGTGGTCGTGTCCCACGACAACCGCTCTGTGCGGGTCGCAAAGGATGATCTGCGCACCCATATCGATGAGCTTGTCCACAAAGAACAGACGGCTCTCGAACATCTTCTGATGGATGAGCACGCTACCCTTGCACTGGGTCGCTGTCACAAGCATCACGCTGAGAAGGTCAGGAGAAAGACCTGGCCAAGGAGCGTCAGCGATGTTCAGGATCGAACCGTCAAGGAAAGAATCGATCACATAGCTTTCCTGCTCAGGCACATAGATATCGTCGCCGCGGCGCTCGAGGTTGATGCCGAGCTTGCGGAACGCCTCAGGAATCATTCCCAATTCATCATAAGCCACATCCTTGATGGTGATCGCACTTCTGTTCATTGCAGCAAGAGCGATGAACGATCCGATCTCGATCATATCGGGAAGGATGGTATGCGTTGTGCCGCCGAGAGACTCTACTCCAGTGATAGTCAAGAGGTTTGAGCCGATGCCTTCGATCTTTGCACCCATACGCACGAGCATACGGCAAAGCTGCTGCACATAAGGCTCACAGGCTGCATTGTAGATGGTAGTGACACCGTCCGCAAGGGCTGCCGCCATAATGATGTTCGCAGTACCTGTCACAGATGCCTCATCAAGAAGCATATATTTTCCTTTGAGTGACTCCCCTTCCGGAACGTGGAGGTAGAACGCCTTCTTGTCGTGGTCGTATTCCTGAGCAGCACCAAGATTCATAAATCCGAGGATGTGAGTATCCACCCTGCGGCGACCGATCTGGTCTCCGCCCGGCTTAGGGAAATATGCCTTGCCGAAGCGTGCGAGAAGCGGTCCGACAACCATTACAGAGCCACGGAGCTTCGCACACTTCGCGACGAAATCTGCGCTCATAATGTAATCGCGGTCAATCTCATCCGCCTTGAATGTGTACACGCCCTTCTCTCTGCGGGTCACCTTCACTCCCATACCCTCGAGCAGGAGAATGAGGTTTCTCACATCAAGGATTTCCGGAACATTTGAAATCGTCACCTCTTCCTTGCTGAGAAGCACTGCGCTGATTACCTGCAGCGCCTCGTTCTTTGCACCCTGAGGTCTGATTGTTCCGCTGAGCTTATGTCCTCCTTCTACGATAAATGAACTCATATATGTTGTTCTTTCTTTAATTCAACTAAATGTGATCGACTTCAGGGTGAAGCACGACATCGAACTTCGACTTCACTGAAGCGATGATGCGGCGCTCGAGGCCAATTATCTCTTCAGGATATGCTTCGCCTGTGTAGTTCACGATGACGAGCGGCTGCTTGTCATAGACTGCTGCTCCACCGCTGCGCTTGCCTTTCCATCCGCACTGCTCGATCATCCAGGCAGCCGGCACCTTCACGGTTCCGTCAGGAAGATCGTAATGCGGCACCTTTACATCCGCTCCGTGCTCCGCCTTTGCCGCCGCTTCGATGCGGGCAAAATGCTCCGCCGTGATGACAGGATTCTTGAAGAAACTTCCTGCGCTACCCATCACAGACGGCTCGGGGAGTTTCTCCTTGCGGATCTTGATGATGGTCTTTCTGATGATGCCCGGAGTGATGTCCTTTCCTGCCGCAGCTGTTTCCACAGCTTCCTTGAGATGGCCGTAGTCAAGCTTAGGCTGAGGCTCGCGTGAAAGAGCAAACACTACGTGAGTAACGATGTAGCGTCCCTTCACCTCAGGATCCTTGAAGGCTGAATCACGATAGCCGTACTCCAGGTCCTCGACATCGAAGTTGACGAACTCCTCATCGATCGTATCATAGCAATATACCTTGCGGATGACGTCCTTCACCTCTACGCCATAGGCTCCGATGTTCTGCACTGCAGACGCACCTACCTCGCCAGGGATATACGACAAGTTCTCGACACCCCAGAATCCCTCTTTAGCAGCCCAGTCGCAGAACTCGTCGAACACGACTCCCGCACCTACTGAAACCAATACAGTTTCATTAGCCGATGTGTCTTTGCACTCGTCAAGAACCTCTATGAAGTTGATCTTGGAGTGTAAGATGGTACCCTTGAAGTCGTCGGTGAAGAGAAGGTTGCTGCCGCCGCCGATGTGGAGCACCGGGCGCGCCAGTTCCTCGAACTCGACATCGACAAGATCAGCCACTGAATCATATTCAATGAAACAGCGTGCCTTCACCTTCATTCCGAAGGTGTTCATCTTCGTCAGATCCTTGTAGTACTCAGTTCTTACCATATTTTTTGATTATCCGATTTCGGCACCGTTGCAGAGAGTCTCCTGCGGAGTGATGAATCTCATCTTTCCGTCATTCTGACGAGCCATAAGAATCATACCCTTCGACTCGATGCCACGAATCTTGCGTGGAGCAAGGTTGGCAAGAATACAGATCTGCTTTCCTACCATCTCCTCCGGAGAATACTGCTCAGCGATACCTGACACGATGACTCTCTTGTCGATACCAGTGTCGATAGTCAGCTTGAGGAGCTTGTCAGTCTTAGGGACACGCTCTGCCTCAAGAACTGTTGCAGTACGGATGTCCATCTTGCCGAAGTCATCGAAAGTACACTCCTCCTTCTGTGGTGCGGGGGTTAACAAGTCGCTTTGCGACCCGGACGGGTAGTCCGGAGATCCCCCTGTAGGGGGTGCAGGGGGTTGAGACTCCGAGGTCGAGGCTTTGGCCTCGGCCTTTGCAGCAGCCTCACGCTCTGCACGGATTGCCTCGAGACGTGCGATCTGCGCATCTACGACCTCATCCTCGATCTTGCCGAAGAGGAGTGTTGCAGGGTTGAGCTGGTGGCCTGCAGGAAGAAGAACCGCCTTTCCGAGATCCTCCCAAGAAAGTGAGATTGCCACGTCGCTCTGCTCCTCGCAATGACGTGAAGATGTATGGAGAGCAGCACCCTCTGCTGCAGTGTAGCGATTAACGTATGCAGATCCCTCGACTTCGCTCGGGATGACAGTAAATTCCTCACCTGCACGGTGGTCAGCACCTGCTACGATGCCCACATTGAGGATGTTGCGGAGCTTCTCTGCCGAGAACGGAAGGAACGGCTCAAATGCGATCGCGAGCGAAGCGCAGATCTGGAGAGAGACGTTCAGGATAGAAGCGGTTCTGTCCATATCTGTCTTGGCAACCTTCCAAGGCTCTGTGTCTGTAAGATATTTGTTTCCGAGACGGGCGATGTTCATTGCCTCCTTGAGAGCCTCACGGAACTTGTATCCCTCGAGATACTTCTCCATAGCCTCGCGGAGCGGCTGGATCTGAGCGAGTGTCTCAGCATCCACTGCCTCCGGCTTGAGGTCGGCAGGAACCTTGCCCTCGAAATATTTGTGTGTAAGAACAACGGCACGGTTCACGAAGTTGCCGAGGATGGCAACGAGCTCGCTGTTGTTGCGTGCCTGGAAGTCCTTCCAAGAGAAATCATTATCCTTTGTCTCAGGAGCGTTCGCAGTAAGAACGTAGCGGAGAACGTCCTCCTGTCCAGGGAACTGCTCGAGGTACTCGTGGAGCCATACAGCCCATCCGCGTGATGTCGAGATCTTGTCGCCCTCGAGGTTGAGGAACTCGTTTGCAGGAACGTTGTCCGGAAGGATGTAGCTTCCGTCAGCCTTCAGCATAGAAGGGAACACGATGCAATGGAACACGATGTTGTCCTTTCCGATGAAGTGGACGAGCTTTGTATCCTCGCTCTTCCACCACTTCTCCCAGCTCTGAGGGAGGAGTTCCTGAGTGTTTGAGATATATCCGATAGGAGCATCGAACCACACATAGAGAACCTTTCCGTCTGATCCCTCTACAGGTACAGGAACACCCCAGTTGAGGTCGCGGCTCACCGCACGTGGCTGGAGACCGCCGTCGATCCAGCTCTTGCACTGGCCGTATACGTTGCTTCTCCACTCCTTGTGTCCGTCGAGGATCCACTCGGAGAGCCACTTCTCATACTGGTCGAGCGGAAGGTACCAGTGCTTGGTCTCCTTCTTCACGAGCTCGCCGCCGCTGAGAGCCGACTTAGGGTTGATGAGTTCATCCGGGCTGAGAGTAGCGCCGCACTTCTCGCACTGGTCACCGTATGCGCCCTCTGCACCGCAGCGTGGGCAGGTACCGGTGATGTAGCGGTCTGCGAGGAAAGTCTTTGTCTCCTCGTCGTAGTACTGCTCGCTCACCTTCTCGATGAACTTGCCCTCATCATAAAGCTTGCGGAAATAGTCCGCAGCGTTCTTGTGATGAGTCTTTGAAGATGTTCTTGAATATATGTCGAAGTTGATACCAAGGCCTGTGAAAGAATCCTTGATGATCTTGTGATATCTGTCCACGATATCCTGAGGAGTGCATCCCTCCTTCTGCGCCTTGATGGTGATAGGAACTCCGTGCTCATCCGATCCGCACACGTAAAGCACGTCCTCACCTCTCATTCTGAGATATCTCACATAGATATCCGCTGGCACATAGACACCAGCCAGGTGGCCGATGTGAACCGGACCGTTGGCGTATGGAAGCGCGCAGGTCACAAGAGTTCTGTTGAATGTCTTGCTCATATATTTTGCTATTTTGATATTCAATTTCAGTATAACCCTCAAAGATAATCATTTTTTTATAACTTTGTGTTTGACAACCACGCACAAACTGATATAAATCATATGAAAACACTAACTTCAACACTCAGGAACATCTTTCTTTCAGTTCCTGCTCTCATTTTGGCTTTGTGTCTTACCGTTTCCTGCGGAAAACAGCCAGAGCCAGACACTCCAGACACACCGGATACCCCTGATACTCCAGGCGCAACCGTAGAAGAATACGCGATCACACTTGAGTCCGAGAGCGAATTCTACCAGGTTGCATTCCCTGAAAAGGCAAAGGCCGGCGAGACCGTAGGCATAACAGTGACTCCAGTCGAGAATGTATTCATCGATGCTGTGAAGATAAACTCGAAGAGAGCCGAAAAGATTTCCGATACGGAATTCACCTTCGAGATGCCGAAGAGAGAAGCAAAGATCAGTGTCCAGACAAGCGGCACCGTGACAGTCGAGGAGAGCCAGTACTTCACTGCTGTTGCAGACAAGGAAATCGCAGCTGAAGGCGAGACAGTTACAGTCACTTTCTATATGAAGTATGTCACTGACATTCTTTCTGCCGCAGTAGTGAACGGCAAGATCAACTGCAAACTTGTGGCTACAGACTTCAACGAGTACACATATTCATTCGAGATGCCGGAAGGTCCTGCCAGAGTCGTAGGACAGCTTGACAACGAATACAAGCTCATCCAGCGCGAGTGGGACGAGAACTGCGTGATCTCTATGCTTGACTGCATCAACAACGGCGGAGAGGAGAACGAGTTCTGCTCACAGGTTACCGGCGGACTCGTACACTACCGTTACGCGTGCTCTGTAGGATATGATGTAACCTGCACAGTCACAGGACTTGACACAGGTACCGACTATACAGGAGACGTATTCTGGTCACTCGCCGAAGACAACCACCTCGGACAGGACTGCTGGGCATTCCTTATGCCTGAGGAAGGCGTCCTCATCAAGGCTGTCAGCAAGGAGCGCGACGTATACAATTCAGAGCCGTTCATCGGAGAATACCAGGGCTACTGGATCACAGTACCGGAGGGAAGAATCGTTTCTTCAGCCACTCCTTCAATGCAGCTCGAACTTCGCGGCAACTCGGCTTATTTCGTGACATCAGATGATGCCAACGCATATGACTTCAGCGGAATCTACTCTGTAAACAACGGCAAGATCCAGTATTCAGAAGAGGAGTTCAAGGGCAGCTTCGGACTCTACGGCAACTTCCTTGAGGACGACTTCGCATTCATCACCATCGACAACCTCCTCCAGGTCCAGATGGAGACAAGAAGATACTATCTCGTAAGCAAGAACGACTTCTCGTTCGTATGCGCTACTGACACTGACTACCAGACAAGATTCCTTGTCGAGGCAGACCAGAACGGCAGCAAGTCATACTACTTTATGGAGATCGACACCAAGTCGCTCAAGCCTGCAGAGGCTGAGTTCCTCTCAGGAAACACCATCTCGGGAGACTGCGTCGCAATCTTCTCTATCAACGGCGCTCCATACGTGAAGTACACATACTCGACAGGCTCGCAGCCAGTCTTCCAGTACTGCGGAAAAGAGGCAGGCTCATATACTTCAGACAATGGCGAGACTCTCACTCTCGACGGATTCGGAAACGCCGTATATAACGGAACCGAGGGCACTTATACAATCGATGCGAACATCGTTACATTCAACGGAGAGACCAAGCTCAACATCAACACTGCGACAAAGACATTCACAGTAATCAACGAGTCGACAGGTCTCGAGCTCGCATCAAGCTATTCAACATCTACAGCTTGGATCGGAGTTGACGGCAACGTCTCAGAGACAGGTAGGGTGATCGTGAAGTTCGACTCTGCATACAACGGAGTGGACTACAAGGAGGGATATGCCCTTATCAAGATCACCTATATGGACACAGGAAAGGAGAAGGAGATGATCGGTGCATCAAGCCCATATTTCATCGACGAGGCCAACCGTACCGTCACAATCTCCAACGTGCTTCAGGGCAACGGCGGCTGGGGCACAACAAAGAAGGACATCGTGCTCAACATCTCGGAAGACGGAAAGATGCTGACATTCGTTGACGAAGTGATCTTCTCGACAAGCAGCCCTTACATCTACTGCTACGGACAGGAGTGGGCACCGCTCTACAGCGACGACGCCGAATAATCCGCATACAGACAAAAAGAAGCCAGCTGAGCGATTCAGCTGGCTTTTTTGTTATACTCTTCCGAGCTCGTTCTTGAGCATCGTGCGGATCTTGTTCAGTTCTGTGATCTTTGCGAGGATCTCCATCTGGCTTTCCATATCGGCAGTCTCAAGTTCCTTCATAAGATGCTTGAGGTCAAGTTCCACTCTCTTGCACTGATATGCCATCAGAGACTTCGGAACAAACATCACCAGGCGAGAAGAAACGGAAGTCATCGACTGCTCGTAGTTCTTCACAGTGATCTGATATTTCTCGATGAGGATTTCCTTGGCCACGGCTGCGATCTCCTCATCCATACTGTTCAGCAGACGCTGCTGGATCTGGAGTTGAGACAGACCTTCGCCATAAAGCTCGAAGAACGCCTCGTATGTCTTTGCGTACGACGTGTTCAGGAAATCGATTCCGTCATCAGCCAAGGTGCCGTCGATAAAGTCGGCCACATTGGACACTGAGCCTTCGACATAGTATCTTGAATCTCTGTCGAACTCAAGAGGGGTACATCCTTCCTCAAGCACGAAGCCGAGAAGTTCCTTCTCGCAAGGCTCCAGATAAGGCTCATTGATGACTACCGGGCCGGTCTGCATCACAGGCTCAATGACCGGAATCGGAGGCATCGGTTCATATTCCTCCGGGATGTAGTCGTCCATAGGCAGAGGAGGCGGTACGTCTCCCATATGCATAGTGCCCGGATACTGAGCCTGCGCCTGGTTCTGAGCCTTCTGCCACTCCCTCTGACGCTGCTTCTGCTCGGCCTCGATCATAGCCGCACGTGTTTTCGAAATCCTGTCTGCAAGAATGCTCTCGTCGATTTCGAAACGGTCGGCACTTGTGCGGATATATACCGCCCTGACTACCGCATCCGGCATAAGAGCGATGGTGTCCGCTATGTCATTGATCAGGTTCGCACGCTTCAGAGGATCGTTTCCGGCCTCGCCGAGAAGCAGATCCGTCTTGAAGTTGATGAAATCCTGTTCGTGATTCCTTATGTGGTCCTGAACTTCCTCGAGAGTGTGGCGACGCGCGAAATCATCCGGATCCTGCCCGTCCGGAAGAAGGACGACCTTGACATTGAGGCCTTCCTTCAACACAAGGTCGATACCCCTGAGGGCGGCCTTGATGCCTGCTCCGTCACCGTCATATATGATGGTGACATTGTTCGAGAACTTGCGGATGAGCCTGATCTGCTCTACAGTCAGGGAAGTTCCGCTGGAAGCCACGACATTGGTGATGCCGAGCTGGTGCATCGAAAGAACGTCGAGATAGCCTTCCACGAGGATACATTTGTCCTGGCGCGAGATCTCGTTCTTTGCGAAGTAAATTCCGTACAGAGACTTGCTCTTCACATAGATTTCAGTCTCCTTGGAATTGACGTATTTAGGGATTGTCTTGTCTGTCTTGAGGGTACGTCCTCCGAAGGCGATGATTCGTCCGCTGACAGAGTGGACAGGGAACATCACGCGGTCGTAGAACGTGTCCACTACCCTTCCGTCATCGAACTGCTTGCAAAGGCCTGTGTCAAGGAGATACTCCTCCTTGTAGCCTGCCGCACGTGCAACCGAAGTGAAGGTGTTGCGGTCCACCGGGGCCCATCCGAGTCCGTATTTCCTTATGGTCTCGTCCTCCAGTCCGCGGCTTCTGAAATACTGGTAGCCGATGGTCTGGCCTTCCTGGGTCTTCATCAGGCTGTCCTGAAAGAACTTGCCGGCAAACTCAGACACCAGCAGGAGGCTCTCGCTGCGCTGACGCTTCGCAATCTCCTCTGCTGTTTCCTCAGCCTCGATGACCTCGACGTGATACTTCCTCGCCAGGTATTTCAGCGCCTCGACATAGGTCATACTTTCGTGCTCCATCACGAAGCCTACGGCAGTACCCGACTTGCCGCAGCCGAAGCATTTATAGATGCCCTTCGACGGAGACACCACGAAAGACGGAGTCTTCTCATTATGGAACGGGCAACAGGCCTTATAGGTGGCTCCGGCCCTCTTGAGAGTCACAAAGTCACCTACAACATCCTCGATCTGCGCAAGATCGAGAATCCTATCTACCGTTTCCTGTGGAATCATATTCTACTGTTCGTCAATTGTCTGATCATCGATTGTCTGGTCATCGATCACTGTGTTGTCAACTGTCTCGTCCTGAACGTACTTGCGCATTTTGAACGAAGCAAAAAGTTCCGACGTTCCATAAAGCAGGAGCGCGATGCCGGCAACAAGGCCGAGGCTCTCTCCGATCACGTCAGGATAGAAGAAGATGAATGCTCCCAAAAACATCACGATGACAGGTACGATCATTGACACCAGAGCTGACTTGAGCGGTCTGACTGCACTCACCAGAACCATTGTCTGGAAAAGTCCGAAACCAAAAAGTCCGAAGCCTAAAAGATAGCTTATCAGTCTTGATGCCGGTCCTGCAAAGATGAAAAGCAGGGCCGCGAGGATGATATTGAGCACTGAATTGAATCCGAAGAGAGGCATCGTACCGTCGCCACGTCTTCTGAGTCCGACGATGAGGGATACCACTCCAGAAGCAAGAATGAACGCCGCGATGATCTTTACGATCAGTTCCATAGCGTTGGTCTTGCTGAGGATCATCAGAAGGCCTAAAGCAATGAACAGCAAGGCTCTGATGGGTCCTGAAAATCTGCTTTTATATCCGAAAGTAAACATAGTGTTCCGTTTGAAATCAAGAGATGCAAATTTAAGACTTTTTTATAATAATACGAAAGAGCCCCACATAAAGTGAGGCTCTTTGCATATTGTCCTGATGGCAATTCCTAGAACGGAAGATCGTCGTCCGAAAGTTCTGCCGGCATATCTTCGATGCTCGGCATCGGCGCAGCCGACGGAGCGAAGCCTGCTGGCTGAGCATAGTCGCGAGCCGGTGCCGGAGCTGCATTCGCAGGCTCGATTCTCCAGGCTCTTACATCTGTGTACCAACGGCCGTTGAATTCACGGCTGCTGAGATTGAACGAGACCTTCACCTTGTCGCCGACCTGGTATCTCTCCAGATCCTTGACTTTGTCCTCGCCCCAGACGTTCATACATACCTGAGTCGGGAAGTTTCCTTCCTGATACTCGAAGATGAACTCCTGCTTTGACCAGGCTCCCCTTGCGGATGTGCCTGACTGGACACTGAGTTTGCGGGCAATTCTGCCCTCGAGTTCCATTGCCATTATAAATTAGTCTTCCTTAGGCATAAACTTACCTACCTTGAGGACCTCAACGTCGAAGATGAGAGTTGAGTTAGGCTCGATGCCACGAGTTCCTCTCTGACCGTAAGCGAGGTCGCTAGGGATGTAGAGAGTAGCCTTTCCGCCCTCACCGAGGAGACCGAGACCCTCTGTCCAACCCTTGATCACTCTGTTTGCTACGAACTGAGTAGAGTCGTTCTCGTCGAATACCTTACCGTCGAGGAGAGTACCCTTGTAGTTTACCCATACTGTATCTCTTGGACCGATCTTCTCAGCAGCACCCTCTGCGATGATAGTGTACTGGAGACCGCTCTCTGTAGTACCTACGTTAGCCTTGAGGCCGTTCTCGCCGAGGAACTTCTCACCCTCGAGACGGTTCTTCTCTGCAGTGTAGTCCATCTTCTTCTGGATGTAAGCGCCGAGAACCTTCTGCATCTCGTATGGGCTTACCTTGAACTGCTTAGCGAAAGTAGTGTCGTTGTAACCCTTAGGATCCTCGTTCTTGATGATGTCGTTCATACCCTTCTTAACCTCTGCGAAGTTGAGCTCAGAAGCGTCCTTCACTGCGAGCTGACCCTTGAGGAAAGAACCGAGCTGGATACCTACGAGGTAGCTTACTGAATCGATCTCAGAAGACTTAGGAAGCATATTCTTAAGTTCTGAGCTTCCCTGGCTCTGGCAAGACATAACCATTGTCATAGCTGCGAGAGCTGCTGCAATAATCTTGATAGTTTTCATTGTTTTGTTCTATTTATTTGTTGATAATTTCAAATATATCGCGCAAATATAACGATTTTTTGAATTCGCGCTACCTATATTCACATATTACTTAATCTATCTCAAAGATTAATCTTCAGCGCGCCTGAATGCAGTCTGCTTTTGGCAGTTTTTTTTGGTATTTACAGAAATTTTGAGTTAACTTAGTAAACAAATTACAGGTTATGGCTATCGATTCTTCTGTGCTTCACGCTAAACTCAAGGAGTTTTTTGGCTTCGATTCTTTCAAGGCCGATCAGGAACGTATCATAAGACATCTCGTCGACAAGAACAATGCCTTTGTACTTATGCCTACAGGTGGCGGCAAATCGCTGTGCTACCAGCTTCCTGCGCTTGTTATGGAAGGAACAGCCATCGTGATATCCCCTCTCATCGCCCTTATGAAGAACCAGGTCGATGCCATCAGAGGATTCGTGGCCGGCAACGACGGCATAGCCCATTTCCTGAACTCATCCCTGAACAAGGCACAGATCACAGAAGTACGCAACGACCTGCTTTCCGGAGCCACAAAGCTCCTGTATGTCGCACCGGAATCGCTGACCAAGGCCGAGAACGTGGCAATGCTCAAAGAGATCAAGATCTCTTTCTATGCCGTAGACGAGGCACACTGTATTTCAGAGTGGGGACACGACTTCCGTCCGGAGTACCGCCGTATCCGCAACATCGTGGAGGAGATAGGCGTGGCTCCGATAATCGCCCTCACAGCGACCGCGACACCTAAAGTGCAGAGCGACATCCTCAAGAACCTCGGTATGAGCGACGCAACAGTCTTCAAGTCTTCGTTCAACCGCCCGAACCTTCACTACGAAATCAGGGACAAGTCAGACCCTAAGAGGGACATCATCAAATACATCAAGCAGAATCCGGGCAAGTCGGGCATCATCTACTGCCTCAGCAGAAAGAAGGTGGAAGAGCTGGCCGAGCTGCTCAACATCAACGGAATCAAGGCCGCACCATATCACGCAGGTCTGGACGCGAAGACACGCGCAGACAACCAGGACAAGTTCCTTATGGAAGAGGTGGACGTGATCGTGGCCACAATCGCGTTCGGTATGGGTATCGACAAGCCGGATGTGAGATTCGTGATCCACTACGACATTCCTAAGAGCATCGAAGGATATTACCAGGAGACCGGACGCGCCGGACGAGACGGACGCGAGGGCCACTGCATCACATTCTACAGCTACAAGGACATCCAGAAGCTGGAGAAGTTTATGCAGGGCAAGCCGATCGCCGAGCAGGAGATCGGAAAGCAGCTGCTCGTGGAGACTGTCGCATATGCGGAATCCAACTCCTGCCGCAGAAAGCTTCTGCTGAACTACTTCGGAGAGGACTACCACGTCGAGAACTGCGGAGCCTGCGACAACTGCCTGCACCCTAAGAAGCAGTTCGACGGACGCGAGGAGATGTCTATGATCCTCGAGCTCGTGGAATCGCTGCCTGAAAGATTCAAGATGGAACATCTCGCGAACATTCTTGCAGGCGAGATGAACTCTATAATAAAGTCATACCACCACGACAGACTGGAACTGTTCGGAGCCGGCAAGGAGCACTCCGTAAGATTCTGGAATGCAGTCATCCATCAGGGACTCGTGCTTCACTTCCTGCACAAGGACATCGAGGCATACGGTCTCATTTCGGTGACCGATCTCGGACGTGCATTCTATGAGAAGCCGTACGAGCTTATGCTTACCGAAGACAGGGAGTTCGCGGACGGCGAGGATGACGACGACGACAACGCTGCAGCAGCGGCAGCTGCGCGCGGTGGCGGAGGAGACCCGACGCTGCTTGCGATGCTGAAGGATCTGCGCAGGGAAGTCGCGAAGAAGAAAGGTCTGCAGCCGTGGGTGATCTTCGGAGACCCGTCGCTGGAAGATATGTCCATTATGTATCCTATCACCGTGGACGAGCTGAAGAACTGTCAGGGAGTCGGCGAAGGAAAGGCGAAGAAGTTCGGAAAGGAATTCCTCGAACTGATTGCCAAATATGTGGAAGAGAATGAGATAGATCGTCCTGACGACTTCGTGATGAAGTCCATCGTGAACAAGTCGGTGAACAAGGTGTTCATCATCCAGAGTATCGACAGGAGACTTCCTCTCGAGGATATCGCCGACGCGAAGAAGATGGAGATGGAAGAGCTGATGGACGAGATCGAGGCCATCGTATATTCGGGAACCAAGCTGAACCTGGATTATTATCTCGAGCAGACTCTGGACGAGGATGTAATCGACGAGATCTATGACTACTTCCACGATGAGGCCGAGTCAGACGACCTTGCTACCGTGATGGAGGATCTGCGTGACGACTACGACGAGATGGAAGTACGTCTTGTCCGCATCAAGTTCCTTTGCGAAGTGGCGAACTAAAGTTCCATCCACTTGATTTCCTTGTCACGTCCCCAGTAAGACAACTGGCGCTTTGCATATCTGCGGGTGTTGCGCTGAATGAGTTCTACAGCGCGGTCAAGACTTTCAAGATTACCGTCGAACCAATCGAATATTTCCTTGTAGCCCACCGTCTGGAGGGCTGCAAGGTCTTTGTATTGCTGCAGTCCTCTGACCTCTTCCACAAGTCCTTCGTCAACCATCTGGATGACACGTCTGTCGATGCGGTCGTAGAGCACGTCACGAGGACGTGTGAGTCCGATCTTCTCCACTTCGAAGTCGCGCTTCTTCTTTGATGATGTCTTGAATGAGGAGAACGGCTTGCCTGTCATCAGGCACACCTCGAGCGCACGCACAACTCTCTGTCCGTTCGCTATGTCGATGGTAGCGTAGCTCTCCGGATCAAGAGCCTTGAGTTCCATACGGAGTGACTCCACGCCTTCATTCTTCAGACGATCCATCAGTTCTCCTCTGAGCTGAAGGTCCGCAGACGGGAAGTCGTCCAGACCATTCACAAGGGCATCGATATAGAAGCCCGAACCGCCGGCCATCACCAGGGTCTCGTGTCCCTCATCAAAAAGACGGTTGATGAGTTCCAGAGCCTCCAGTTCGTACTTTCCGGCAGTGTACAGATCTTTGACCGTATGTGAATGGATAAAATAATGCTGAACAGCAGAGAGCTGTTCAGCAGAAGGCACAGCAGTGCCGATTGTCATTTCCTTATATATCTGACGCGAGTCGCAAGATATTATCGGCGAGTCATATCGGAGCGCAGTCTCGATGCTGTAGTCGGTCTTGCCTACAGCAGTCGGCCCCAATATTATAACCAGTTTTCTACTCGTCATCGTCCTCTCCGTAGATTTCTTCAGTCTCGTCGTCCTCTTCTACATCAACATCGTCGTCATCGTCCTCGAAGTCCTCATCATCCGGATCCTTCTTCTTGTCGTCCGGAAGGTCCTCGAATGCAACGTATCCGTTCTCGAACTCGATAGGGTTAGGACCCTTTGTCTCTACAAGAAGCGGATAAACCACGTTCTTGCGTTCCTCGCCTACGCCTTCGAAAGTCACGATTACGCTCTTTACGTTGGTTGTGTCATAGAAATAGATGAATTTATCCTCTCCCCTCTTGTGGCACTGCTCAGCAGTAACGTGGTCGATTGTGCCGAAGCCGAAGTCCTGGAAAACGCTGTAGCGCGCAGCGACATTGCCCTTGCTGTCGAACGCCTTGAAAAGTACAACCTGATCCTGTGGGAAGTCCATATCGGCCCTCATCTGTTTGTGAAGGCTGTAAAGCGAAGCGCTGCCTTTCACCTCATAAACACGCGCAAAGCCCTTAAGTCCGGGAAGGGAAACTCTATATTTCAGTATCATAGACAGTTAGAATTGTAACACACATAAAAATAGCCTCCAGGTTACCAGAAGCGATGTCAAAGATAATAAATTTTCTTCATTTGTGGCTGTAGATACAAGATTTTTCCGTACATTTGATTTTCGGTATGGATAACACTCAGATCCAAGATTCATTCAAAAGCATAGCCGCCGAATCGAGGGGGCTGTTCAAGGACAATGGAAGCCGATTCATTGCCCACGCATATCCCGTTGAAACAGAAGAAGAGGTGAAGGAAATCGTCGCAGCGCTCAAGAAAGAGTACTACGACGCGAGGCATCACGTATATGCATACAGGCTCGGATACCTGGGTGACAAGTTCCGTGCGAACGATGACGGAGAGCCGTCAGGCTCGTCAGGAAGGCCGGTGCTCGGACAGATAGATTCCAACGGGCTGAGCGACATCCTCGTGGTGGTGGTCCGCTATTTCGGAGGCATCAAGCTCGGCATCCCGGGGCTGATCAGGGCATACAAGACGGCGACGGCAGACGCGATAGCGAATGCGGAGATCGTCGAGAAGATCGCATCCAAGATGTACCGTGTACATTTCGGATATATGGGTATGAACAGCGTGATGAAGGTATTCAAGGATATGGGGCTCGAGCAGAGAAACCAGCAGTTCGATATGGAGTGCAGCCTTGACACCAGCGTGCGCCTGTCCCTTGTGGAGACCTTCCTCGAGCGCATAGGCGACGTCGAAGGATGCCACGTTGAAGAAATTTAAATTATATACATATGGCGAAAAGTTTGATTTCAATCAGGGATTTCACCAAGGAGGAGATCCTGCACGTGCTTGAAACCGCTAAGGAGTTCGAGCAGAACAGAGAGCAGAAATTCCTTGAAGGCAAGGTCATCGCGAGCCTTTTCTTCGAGCCTTCGACAAGAACAAGACTCAGCTTCGAGACTGCCATCAACCGTCTCGGCGCAAAGGTGATCGGCTTCTCGGATGCGACCAACACCAGCCAGAGCAAGGGCGAGACACTCAAGGACACAATCAAGATGGTCGACAACTACGTGGATATGATCGTGATGCGTCATCCTCTCGAGGGAAGTTCACGTTACGCTTCA
>JAFYWC010000160.1 GCA_017546585.1 Bacteroidales bacterium | reverse complement strand
CCCGTCGCTGATGGGATACTACGAAAAGTATCATTGCAGATAAGGAACCGCCGTATGCGGACCCGCATGTACGGTGGTGTGAGAGGTCGGAAAACAAAAGTAGGAGGAAAACCTACTTTTGTTTTCCTCCTACTCGATTTTATATGAACCTCCTGATATAACAGTACCAGATATCTGCAAATAATGCTATATTTGAGGAACTAACTGATAATCGATAACCAAAACAACAGCACTATGAGACATTTAAAGACACTTTTAATCCTGTCATTATGCATTATCGGATTAAAGTCAGCAGCACAGGATCTTCCGGTACAATTGCAGGAACTTACAGCAGTACAGTTCAAAGATGCAGTCAAAAAAAGTTCGGAAACCGTCATTATTCCGATCGGAGTCTTTGAAAAGCACGGCCCTCATATGCCGCTTGGAACAGACTTGTATACCGCAAGGGAAATAGCCGTTCGAGCAGCAGAAATAGAATATGCAGTGGTGTTCCCTTGGTATTATTTCAGCCAGATCAACGAGGCAAGGCAGCAGCCGGGAACTATCGCATATTCACCGGAACTCATTTGGAGAATACTGCAGGAAACTCTGGATGAATTGAATCGCAACGGCTTCAAGAAGATCATCCTCATCAATGGCCATGGAGGTAACGGAGCTTTCCTGGAGTATTTCACAATGGCTCAGCTGTCTGAAAAGAGGGACTATACACTTTATTGGTACAAGCAAAGTTATGATAAAGAGGTCATCAAGAAGGCTAAGGCTTTGACAATGGATGATCCAATCAATCAGCACGCCGGCAACAGAGAGACATCTATGGTAGAGTCTATCGTGCCGGATCTTGTTCGTCCGGAACTTGCAGGAATTCAATCCGGAGAGGATCTCGAAAGACTTAAACATCTTGACAATGTGTATACCAGCATCTGGTGGTACGCTAGATTCCCGAACCACTACGCAGGAGATGGCTCAAAAGCAAATGCTGAAGCAGGAAAACTCATTCTGGATAGCCTTGTCTCACAATTTGCAGAAGTGATCAAGGATATCAAAGAAGACAAGGTTGCGCCAGCTCTCCTCGAGCAATTCTACAATGCGGCAGAGAATCCGTTAGAGACAAAGCAGTGATCTCGAATATGAAAACAGAAGTAAATCCCAAAGACACAAGTAGGGCAGAGGCGTTTGAAATGTGGATGACCTCTCCTATGCCTATGGTCACCCTTACCAAAACTTTTGACGTAAGCAGGCTGCTTAAGGCAAGCAGAAAGTCTGGCGTTAAATTCAATGCTCTTCTTTGCTGGTGCATTGGAAAGGCTACCTCCCAGGTAAAGGAGTTCTACCTTCTTCCTGAGCAGGGCAAACTATATCAGTATGGTTCCATTGCTGTAAATGTCATTGTCAACAACAGCAAGGGAGGAATCAATTCATGCGACATTCCGTTCACTGAGGATATCGCAAAGTTTGCCCGTGCATACAACACTCTTACTTTGCAGGCCGCTGCTGAGTGCAAAAGTTCTTTCATAGAGGATTCTATGATTGTTGGAACATCGGCAATGGTTCATACCGAACTAGATAGCATAGTTAACCAGTATACAGACAAGTTCTGCAATCCGATGGTAATGTGGGGCAAGTATCGTAAAGGATGCTTAAAGACCACACTCCCGATCTCCTTCCAATTTCATCATGTTCAGATGGATGGAGGACAGGGAGCAATGTTCTTGGAGCTCCTGCAATGGGAAATACGAAACGTCTAATGGGATTCATCGGTATCTGTAATAACCCAATGGTTGGTTAAGCGTTGTTTGCGCGGTTGACGTTGCTACTGCACTTAATAAGTAATTTTTTTTCTTTGCTGCTTCGATGTTCTTTGAACATCTTGCTGATGCGGATGACGCGGCGCTGATGCGCCTAGTTATAGAGAGCTGTGCCTTCTTTTGCCGTTTTTGCGGCACAGCTCAGCAGGTTTTGCTAATATTTGGGCGATTCCCCCGACAGCTGTACCGTATTTCAGCCTAAACTCGTTACAGCTCTTCATCAACGATGAGCTTACGGAGACATCCTTTCGAGGGGTGTCTCTTTTTTTGTCCATAAAAGTGCTGAGGTTTTGGGCAAAATTAAAATGATTGGTGGGGTGGATGGCAAAGGCCCCTATGCCTAATGTCCTTATTGCTAGGTGGTTCTAAATCACGCAACTTTGGTAACAAATAATTTCGTATCTTTGGGAATAATAGATTAAGGAAATGAAGCGATTTGATTTTGACAAGATTATAGACCGTTCCGGCAGTGGAGCGATAAAGTCAGATGCCGTAGAAAAGGTGTTCGGAAAGTCAGGGCTGACTCCGATGTGGGTGGCTGATATGGATTTCGAGACTCCTGAATTCATTGTGGATGCCCTTAAGAAGAGGCTGGAGCATCCTGTTTTCGGCTATACTGCTGAACCTGAGGATTTCCGTCCCGCTATAATCGACTGGATCAAGGACCACCACAACTGGAAGATAGAGAAGGAGTGGATAAGTTACATCCCAGGAATCGTAAAGGGTATCGGTATGGCTATCAATGCTTTACTGAAAAAGGGTGACAAGGTCATCATCCAGCCGCCTGTATACCATCCTTTCCGCCTTGTACCTCAAAAGAACGGATATGAAGTCGTGTTCAATACTCTCAAGCAACTGGCCGACGGCAGTTACGAGATGGACTTTGAGAATCTTGTGGCGGTGTGTGACTCGCATTGCAAGATGCTGATTCTTTCCAATCCTCATAACCCAGCAGGCATTGTATGGTCAAAAGAGACATTGGCAAGACTTGCAGACTTCTGTTATGAGAAGGGCATAATTGTAATCTCCGATGAAATACATTGCGATATGGCCTTGTTTGGCAACAAGCACATCCCATTCGCAAGCGTTTCAGATAAAGCAGCCGATTGCAGCATAACCTTTGGAGCCCCTTCCAAGACATTCAACATTGCGGGAATCGTATGTTCTTACTCGATTGTTCCTAATGAAGAGCTTCGAAATAGATTCTACGGGTGGTTGGAAGCAAACGAACTGGGTTCTGCTCCGATGTTCTCACCTATCGCGACGATTGCTGCATTCCGCAAAGGCGAGGAATGGAGAAAGCAGATGCTCAGCTATATTGAAGGAAATATCAAATTTGTCGAATCATTCTGTCAGGAAAGGATCCGTCAAGTCAAGCCGCTCAGACCCCAGGCTTCGTTTCTCATCTGGCTCGACTGCCGCGGTCTCGGACTGAATCACGACGATCTTGTTTCCTTGTTCATCGACAAGGCTGGACTTGCCCTCAACGACGGCGAGATGTTCAATCCGGGAGGCGAAGGATTTATGAGACTGAATATCGGCACACCTCGCAAAGTTGTAGAGGAAGCGCTTGTAAAACTGGAAAAGGCAATTAAAGGATAAAGCACGGCAGGATTTGGAACTTTTCTTGCTGATGGGTCGTCATTTTAAATTTTGAAATTATGTTGAAGATCGGTGACAGAATGCCATATTTCGAGGTCGTGGACCAGGATGGCAATAAATTCAATTCAGGTCAGCTTTTAGGCAGAAAGACCATCATCTATTTTTATCCGAAGGATAACACAAGCGGCTGTACGGCACAGGCTTGCAACCTCAGGGACAATTATGAGAGACTCGTGGCAAAAGGATATAATGTTATCGGCATAAGTAAGGACAGCGTCAATTCACATAAGAACTTCGCGTCCAAATATGACCTGCCTTTCACTCTCCTTTCAGATACATCCACAGAGATCCTTCAGGCGTTCGGAGCCTGGGGCGAAAAGAAGATGTACGGCAAGACGACTATGGGTACGCTCAGGAAGACCTTCATATTTGACGAGGACGGAATCCTGGTGAAAATCATTGACAAAGTAGATACAAAGAATCACACCTCACAGATCCTTGAATAAGACAGATAAGGTTCTTATATTTGTGAGGCTAAGTAATGAATATAGGAGGAAATATTATGCGTATCGCTGTATATGGTGCAGGCTCTTTGGGCACGATTCTCGGTGCCTATATCAACAGAGCCGGTGTAAATGTGGAACTTATCAATCGTAACAAGGCTCACGTTGAGGCATTGAACGCCTATGGCGCCAAGGTCACAGGAACCGTTGAGTTTGTCCAGAAGGTTAATGCATATACACCTGACTGTATGTCGGGTACATATGATATTATCTTCCTGATGACCAAGCAGCAGAACAACAAGGAGGTCGTGCAGATGCTTAAAGATTATCTTGCATCTGACGGAGTGCTTGTGACTTTCCAGAATGGCCTTCCTGAAATGCAGATCGCAGATATACTCGGTGAGGATAGGGTATTGGGCTGTACAGTTGCCTGGGGAGCGACCCTCCAGTCGCCCGGAGTGTGCGAACTGACAAGCGAGCCTGATGCCCTTTCATTTTCATTGGGATCTATCTCTTCGAACAGAAACGCCCACTTTGCAAAGGTCAAGGAACTTCTTGAACTGATGGGAACAGTCGAGGTGGAAGAGAACTTCATCGGAACAAGATGGAGCAAACTGCTCATCAATGCGGCATTCTCAGGTATGAGTGCTGTTCTTGGATGCACATTCGGAGAGGCTGCTGCGCCGAAGGAGTCCCGTCGGATCGTCCAGGCCCTCATAAAGGAGTGCATAGATGTGTGCGCGAAGGGAGGTATAGTGATCGAGCCTGTTCAGGGTAAGGATATCGTGAAACTCCTTGATTACAAAGGTGTTGTCAAGAAGGCTGTTTCGTTCTTCATCATCCCGATAGCTATCCGCAAGCACGCGAAGCTCAAGGCAAGTATGCTTCAGGATCTGGAGAAGGGCAAGCTCACAGAGGTTGATGCCATCAACGGATCTGTGTCTGATTACGGAAGGAAGGTAGGATGGCCTACACCGATGAATGACACAGTGGTGGAGATCATCCATAAGATAGAGCGAGGCGAACTCAAGCCGTCTTTCGACAATCTGAAGTATTTCCAATTCTGATGGAGCAGGTGGAGAAGTACGCTGTTGCCCATCTCGGACACACGGGACTCAGAGTCACAGAAGAGGGGGTGGTCTGCAAGTCACCGGATGGCAACGAAGTCCTGATTCCTGGAAAGACTGTTATCTGCGCAGTAGGCCAGCGTGCCGTTCGTGCGTGAGGTAGGAGACTGCGTACGTCCGGCCAACATCACCAAGGCCGTATACGAAGGCTATCACGCTGCTTTGGATATATAAACATTTGTGAATTTTCCTGTAGTAAATTCCTAACTTGTGCGTCTAATGTGCAAAAAATAAGAAATGAAGGAAATGGAACTTGAATTCGCACAAGCTGTGAGGGAACATAAAGGCACGATATACACCGTCTGCTATATGTTCTCTAACAACCCTGATGAGGTGGCGGATCTCTTTCAGGAGATTCTGATAAACCTCTGGAAGGGGTTCTCCAGATTCCGTGGAGACAGCAACATCAGGACGTGGATATATCGTGTCAGCCTGAACACCTGCATATCGTCGGAAAGGAAGAAGCGTCGCAATGTCGAAACTCTTCCGCTGACGATGGATATCAATCTGTTCAGCGACTCTGACGATGACACCAGACAGATTCAGATGTTACGAGACCGTATCAACAAGCTCGGCCCTTTCGACCGTGCCATAGTGCTGCTGTGGCTGGAGAATCTGAGCTATGATGAGATCGGAGCCATCGTCGGAATCTCTCCAAAGAATGTATCTGTACGTCTGGTACGTATCAAGGACCAGCTCAAGAAGATGTCAAACGAATAAATTGCACGGAAATGGAAGACAATAAAATATTCTCACAGGAACTTGAAGAAATGCGTTCGCAGGTTGCGATCCTCAAACAGAAACTCGACAAGCAGACAATCATCAGCGACATTCATATTCGTAACTCTATGATTGCCAAGAGGTCTGATATGACCAGAGCCATTGCTGCCACAATTGTCATAGGTCTCATTTCGATTCCGTATTCAAGTTATATTTTTTATAAGTTCGGATTCTCTCTGTATTTCATAGTTGCCAGCGGCCTTATGGTTGCGATATGCTGTGGAATCACAATCAAACAGAGGTGTATCCTCAAGAATCTTGACTTTTCTCAAGGCAATCTCCTTGACGTGGCGGAAAAACTGAACAAGGTCAGGACTCACTATCACGAGTGGATCAAGGTGGCAATCCCTTTGATCTTAGGATGGGTGACTTGGCTGTTTTATGAGGGAGCCAAGCATATGGAACCAGGTCCTATGCAGAAGGGCTTCTTTACGGGAACCATTGTCGGCGTGCTGATCGGAGGCGTAATCGGACTCCTCATCAACCGCAAGATTGTGAAGAAGTCGACAGAAATCCTTGCGCAGATCAGTGAACTGCAGAGCTTATAACTAACGGGTCTTGGTCTCTCCCAAGATGCACCAGCGCAGTAACGGAATGCGTCGGATGATTTCATAAAGGAGAGGTGAAAGTGTGAACACGGCTGCCGTAAGGAGCATATATATGCATACCGGAGGCAGCTGTGTGTTTGTTTTCAGGACGCTACCCAAAGATGCAATGACAAGATAATGAACGATATAGATTCCATAGCTGGATCTAGTCATATAGGAAGCAAACCTGTCGGTTCTGTCAAATCGTGCCTTGAACCATCCCATCATAGCGAGGCACATAAGCCATCCGTAGATATTGTTGAGCGGGCTTCCCAGATACTGGGGGAGTGTGTTGTCCTGTCCGAATGTTGTCACGATCAGCACAGTGCCTGCGACTGCAGCGCATACCATCAGTGCTCCCCATACCTTTCCCAATGCCTCCTGCACTCTGTCGTGTGAGAAGATCATATATCCCATAAGCAAAGGAACTGCATAGAATACAGGTTTATATAGGTTCAGCAGTCCTTGCGCACTTGCCGGGTCAGGGTCGGCTATAAGTGTCTGGTGTCCGAGCCAGAAGAGTACGCCTAAAAGAATAAGAGGGAAGAGTCCGATTCTGCCGCAGGCAGAGTATAGTCTATTATTTCTGTCGACTTTTCTGACCAATAGAATCAGCAGAGAAAGAAGCCATAGGTCCTGGATGAACCAGAGTGGACCTGTGCCGCTTAAGGCCCATATGAAATACTTGACCGGCCAAGGAAGGCCTGCAAGCGCATCGGTCGGAGCAAATCTTGAATTGAACCATCCGATGAATACCCCGAAGAAGAAAAGGCCGATGGTTGAAGGCACGAGAAGCTTGCGCGTACGGGATCTGAACCACTCCTTTCCGCTCTTTTTCTCCAATGCATAGCGTGCGCTTATGCCGGCCAATATGAAAAGCAGTGGCATAAACCACGGATACAGGATATACATTATGACATCCTGATACTGAGGACCGTCGCTGAAGCCGCCGATTCCTCCGATGACACCTTTGTTGTTATAGAAATAGATGACGTGGTACAGTAGAACAAGCAGTACAGTGACCCAACGAAGGTTGTCTATCCAGTGCTTTCTCATAACCCGAGTAGTTTTCTACAAATCTAACCATTTTAGTGTATTAAAGTCTCATATTCAGGAATAAAACGATTAAATTTGAAGTTTGAGAAATACACCGAAAGATTATGATAAGATTTGGAATAGTAGGAACGGGGCGAATCAGTGACTGGGTACTTAAAGGTGCCGGTCAGGATGAGAGAGTGAAGGTCACTGCCGTATGTTCAAGAATAGTGGAGGCTGCAGAGGCTTTCATCGGCCGCAACCCGTTGGCAGCTGATGCGAAAATCTATACCTCTGTGGAGGAGATGGCTGCGGATCCGGAAGTGGATGCGGTTTATATCGGAACACCGAACCAGACGCATTGTGAATATACTCTCAAGGCTCTTGAAGCAGGCAAACACGTGCTGTGCGAAAAGCCTTTGGCTGTAAATGCTGAAGAGGGACGCAGAATGGTTGAAGCAGCAAAGGCCAGCGGACTTCTGCTGATGGAGGCGATGGTGTCTACGCTGAATCCGAACTTCCGCAAGGTGGCATCGATGCTGGATGAAGTGGCGCCCGTACGCCATTACAGTTCGTATTTCTGTCAGTATTCATCTAAATATGAAGCACTTAAACGCGGCGAGATCGCGAGTTCGTTCAGACCTGGCACAGCCGGTGCGCTTCGTGATGTAGGAGTCTATACATTGTATCCTATGGTGGCTTTGTTCGGACGTCCGTCGGTAGTCCGCAGTGAGTTGCGCACTGTCAAGACGGCGGAGGGAGACGCTGATGTGCAGGGAACTGCATATCTCGGCTATGATGAAATGGATGCCACACTTACCTGGTCAAAGGTATATGACAGTTTCCAGCCAACTGAAATTGCAGGAGAGAAGGGTAATCTCATCCTTGATGAAATCCATATCGCCAGAAGGGCGGATTTCATTCCTCACGCTGCTCCGACTTCCGGCCTTGGACCTAAAGCAAAAGGTGAAACCGTCTCTGAAGGAATGCCGTTCAATGAATATTATTATGAATTCAAGGAGTTCGCTGATCTTGTTGAGACAGGCAAGACAGAGTCGTCGGTGAACACACTTGAGACATCCCTCATCGTTCTTGAAATCATCGACGGGATGGTGAAACAGATAATCGGCTGATAGATTACTGCATATTGATGCGCCTGACTGCAGACTCCAGAGCATTGTCATCTGCAATGAGATCCTGGAGAGCATTCAGGCGTTTTGCGTTGTCACACCAAGGAATCCACAGCTTGAGGTAACCACCTCTGCCGTATTTTTCCTTGAGATGGCTGATGGCGCGTCCTATATGCTCTTCGGTATTGAGTTCGGGGTAGTGTTTCCTGCCGAACTGGATTGTGCGCCTGATGATAGTTTCGGTGTCGATGATCCTGTCGGCTTCAGCGACGATCTTGCCGTAGATGCTGCGGGGCGCTGAAGTGCCGGATGCACGATGGTCTTCCGCCGCCTGCGCTATGGTCTCGATCTCCTCGGCGGTGAACCACCTGCGGAGAGTCTCGTCAGCGCGAATGATCACTCCCGAGTCGAGATGATGCCTGTCTCTGCCGTTCACAAGACCCAGGTCGTGGCAGGCTGCCGCCATCTTGAGGATCCTATGGTCAACCGGTACACGCCATTCTGCGTCCGCCTCCGGATGAAGATCCAACCAAGGCTGCATATCGTCCAGCAGTTTCATAGACTGCTCGATTACGGTCAGAGCGTGGTCTTCCTTATGCGCGGCGTCGAATCCGGCATAGCGTGGTACTATTTCTTCAAAGATATAATTGTCGATCTCCTTCATAATTACCATTTGCCGTAGTGGATGTTCTCAAGAACGGCGTCTGCGTTGCCGTTTGTGCTGTGGCGTTTGAGTGTTAATTTCCCAAAGATAATATCTTTTTGAAAAAAATGTCCTAATTTTGGACAATCGCTTAACCGTTGAATATAGAGATACTACAATATGAACAGAACAATCGCAGTCATCGCAGGGCTTCTTCTGCTCTGCACCACATCCCACGCATACAAGCAGAAAGAGGTAAACGTAAGAAGTGAAAAGATGGACAAGGACGTCCCTGTGACGGTGATCACTCCGGACGGCTACAAGAAAGGCAAGGCTTTCCCTGTGATCTATCTCCTTCACGGCTTCAGCGACAACCAGCAGACCTGGACTCAGAAAGGGGTGGTGGGGGCGCTGTCAGATCAGTATGACATCATCTTCGTGCTGCCTGACGGCGGTTACGACAGCTGGTATTTCGACAGCGAGATGACTCCTGAGTATCAGTATGAAACATTCGTTTCATCTGAACTCGTGGCTTATATGGACAGCAACTACAAGACAGTCAAGGACAGAAAGGGAAGAGCCATTACTGGACTTTCGATGGGTGGACACGGAGCCCTCTATCTCGGAACCAGACACCAGGATGTGTTCGGTTCGATGGGTGCGATGTCAGGCGGAGTGGACATCCGTCCTTTCCCTGAAAACTGGGGCATCTCAAAGAGACTCGGCGCTATGTCCGAATGCCCTGAGAACTGGGAGAAGAACACAGTCATCAATCTGACTCATCTTCTTGAGCCGGGCGCAATGAACATCATCGTGGACTGCGGTACAGAGGACTTCTTCTTCGAAGTGAACTGTGCACTGCACGACAAACTCCTCGCTGAGAAGATTCCTCACGAGTTCTATACTAGACCTGGATATCATAACTGGACATATTGGCTCAATGCCATCAAGTACCAGGTCCTTTATTTCAACGGTTGTTTCAACAAGTAAGAATTCCGTCCAGCACCTCGTAGATCTCTTCCTCTGAAGAATAAGGATGGATGATGAAATACGGGTTGCCTGTAAGCATAGCTGACAGCTGCGTCTTCGTCTTGTCATAGAAGATATGGCAAGAGATGCCGTGCGCCTCGGCGTAGGCGAGTTCGTAGCCGACGCCGAGCGAAGGACAGCTGCATTCGCCTATGAGGACGTCGCTTTCACGAAGCCAGGCTGTATCCTGATCGTAGATGTCTGCGTCTCGCTTGCCCTGCTCCATAAGGTTGAGGTCGGGACGGCCGATGTGTTCAGTGAGGACGATAGATGTCCTCTGCATATATTCGATGATTCTTCTGTACAGGTCGGCGTCGATTCTTCCGCCTCTGATGGACCCTGCAAAATATACCTTCTTTGCCATATCGCAGTAAAATTAATAAAATTTTCAGAGCGGAAATCCGTTTTTACACCAAATTTGTATTGGTCGTTTCATCACACTGTTAATTTTAGTGGTTATGAAACGTCTGAATTTATTTTTAGGAGCTGCGGCTCTTGCTGCTATCTGTTTGGCAGCCTCTCCTGCCGCGAACGCACAGGAGAACGGAAACAGGGATGAGAACGGTAAGATAGTTCGAGGCCCTTATGAAACTAACCGATTCGGTGACAATTGGTTCATCGGCGTCGCCGGCGGTATCAACGTCTTCTGGAACGAGGGGTATGACAATCTCAGAATCTCTCCTAGCATCGATGCAAACTTCGGTAAGTGGTTTACTCCATCTGTAGGTTCACGCCTCGGTTACCAGGGATTCTATGCCCAGGTATGGTCACCTGATGCAACACTCCTCGGACCGACCCTTGACACCGAGAAGAATATGTATCTGGAAAAGTTCGGATATATGTATATCCACGGTGACTTCCTCTGGAACATCTCCAATGCATTGAGCGGATACAAGGAGACAAGATTCTGGAATTTCGTGCCTTACATCCACGCAGGATATTTCAGATCATATGCGATGGATGACCAGACATTCGTGACCAACCAGCTGGCTGCGGGTGTGGGACTTCTCCACAACCTCAGACTCGTTGACCGCCTTGATCTTATCGTCGATATGAGAGCGACTGCGGTGAGCGGAGTGGTACACGGAGCTGACGGAGTCGCGATCCTCCCTTCTGTTACAATGGGACTCGCGGTGGATCTCGGTTGGCCGAATTTCGTGAGAAGCTCTACAATCATTGGAGCCGTAGAGGCTGCGTCAGTGGACCAGATCGCTGCTTTGGAGGCTGCTGCAGTTGCTCTTGAGATGGCGAACATCGCTCTCCAGGAGGAGAACGCCGACCTCTCTAAGACAAACACCAAGCTCTCGAAGGAAGTGACAAAGCTCAAGAGTCAGCCTGCATTCGATGCTGTGAAGTTCTTCCAGGAAATGGGACCGGCAACAGTATATTTCGAGATCGGCAAGACAGTGCTCGGCGACAAGGAAATGCAGCATTTCGATTTCATCGCCAAGAACATAGTCGAGCAGGTGAGCGAGCAGACCAAGATTTATATAACTGTCTTGGGTACAGCTGATTCCAATACAGGTACAAAGCAGCGTAACCAGTATCTCAGCAAGGCCCGCGGAGAGTATATCTTCAACCTCCTCACTACCAAGTACGGAATCGCTCCTGACAGGCTTGTAGTCCAGTCAAAGGTGCTTGCCGACAAGGCTCATCCGGATCTTGAAAGAGCGGTTACAATCACATTCTAGCAGATTTTTGCCTAAATGCACGCAGTGGACGCCCCAAGGCTTGGGACGTCCACTTCTTTTTCCTATATTTGCGTGTTATATGTAATAATTTTGAATATGAGTAGACTGCCTGCTGAATGGGAACACCAAAGCGGTGTGCAACTGACCTGGCCACATTGTGACACAGAGTGGTATGAACTTGAGAAGGTATTGGAATGCTATGTAGAGATCGCGTCTGCGATTCTCCGCTTCGAGCCTTTGATGATAGTTACACGTGACATCGAAGAGTGCAAGGCTGACATTGCAAGAATCACTTCTGCAAAGGGTCTTGAACTGGATGTCGAGAAGATCAGATTCTACGAGTCTCCGCTCAACGACACCTGGGCACGTGACCACGGTGGAATCAGCGTATTCGGAGACGGCGGACAGAAGTACCTTTACGATTTCGTTTTCAACGGATGGGGACTCAAGTTCGCTTCAGACCTTGACAATCAGATTACAAAGAATATTTACACTCAGGGTGCCTTTGAGGATGATGTTATGGGCGTCGATATGCGTCCTTACGTGCTTGAGGGCGGCAGCATCGACAGCGACGGCTGCGGCACAATGCTGACCACAACCGAGTGCCTCTGCTCAGTGAACCGCAACGAGTATCTGAGCCAGGAGGAGATCGAGGAGGAGCTCTGCGGAGCGTTCGGCCTCGAGCGTATCCTGTGGCTTGACCACGGTACCATCGTCGGTGACGACACCGACAGCCACGTGGACATCCTCGCAAGATTCTGTTCGCCTGACACTATCGCATATATGCAGTGCACAGATCCTGAGGACCCTCACTATGAGCCGCTCGCTGCTATGGAGAAGCAGCTCCGCGGATTCAAGACTCTGGACGGCAAGCCATACAACCTCATTCCGCTTCCGCTTCCTGAGGCTCTTTACCTTGACGATTACAGACTCCCTGCATCATATGCAAACTTCCTGATCATCAACGGCGCCGTGCTTCTTCCGGGAGCAGGTTCACCGCTTGACGAAGTGGCTCGCAAGAGACTCCAGGAGGCATTCCCTGACAGAGAGGTCATCGTGATCGACTGCCGTGCTCTCCTTTCTGGACACGGTTCTCTCCACTGCATCACTATGCAGTACCCTGACGGATACATCAAATAGCAAACGAAAAAAAGATTAAGATATGAACATTTTGAAGGTAGGAATGATCCAGCAGAGCTGCGGTGACGATATTCCGGCAAACATCGAGAAACTGAAATGCAACATCAGAAAGTGCGCTGAGATGGGTGCACAGCTGGTAGTTCTTCAGGAACTCCACAATTCAGTGTATTTCTGCAAGCACGAGGAGGCTACACTCTGCGACCTCGCAGAGCCTATCCCTGGTCCATCTACAGAGACCTACGGTGCTCTTGCAAAGGAACTCGGAATCGTTCTCGTTCTTTCGCTCTATGAGCGCAGAACTGCTGGCATCTATCACAATACAGCTGTAGTTCTCGAGAAGGACGGAACAATCGCAGGAAAGTATCGCAAGATGCATATTCCTGATGATCCTTGCTACTATGAGAAGTTCTATTTCACTCCTGGAGATATGGGATTCAATCCTATCGAAACTTCTGTAGGTACACTCGGAGTCCTCGTATGCTGGGACCAGTGGTATCCGGAGGCAGCACGCTGTATGGCTCTCAACGGAGCACAGGTGCTCATCTATCCAACAGCGATCGGCGGCGTATACACTGACCCTATCGAGGAGCAGAAGGTGCAGAGCGACGCTTGGCAGCTCGTTCAGAGAGGTCACTCTGTAGCGAACGGTCTTCCTGTGATCACTGTAAACCGTACAGGACAGGAGGATGACCCTACAGGAAATACAAAGGGCATCAAGTTCTGGGGCCGTTCGTTCGCGACAGGTCCTCAGGGTGAACTCCTCGCAGAGTTCGGAAACGACGAGGAAGGCGTAAAGGTAGTCGAGATCGACCTCGACAGGACAGAGTATGTCCGTCGCGGCTGGCCGTTCTTCCGTGACCGTCGTATCGATGCATATGGTGAAACAATCTTGAAGCGTTATGGAAAATAATATGGCTAACATAGGTACAACATTCACAAAATCAGGCAAGAAGGCTGTCCTCTGCGGTTCAGGTGAGCTCGGAAAGGAAGTGGCTCTCGAACTCCAGCGCTATGGCGTTGAGGTGGTTGCCCTTGACAAGTATGCAAATGCTCCGGCAATGCACGTAGCTCACAGCAGCCACGTTCTGTCTATGCTCGACGGTGACGCTCTCGAGGCTGTCATCAGAGAGGAGAAGCCTGATTTCATCATTCCTGAGATCGAGGCTATCGCTACTGACAGACTTGTTGCGCTTGAGGAGGAGGGATTCAATGTGGTTCCGACTGCAAAGGCGACTCGTCTGACTATGAATAGAGAAGGTATCAGAAGACTTGCGGCTGAGACTCTTGGTCTTCCTACTTCTCCATACCGTTTCGCAGAGACCCGTGAGGAGTTTGACAAGGCTGTCGCAGAGATCGGCATCCCTTGCGTTGTGAAGCCTGTAATGAGTTCATCCGGTCACGGCCAGAGCACAATCAAGTGTGAGGCGGATATCGACAAGGCTTGGACTGTGTCACAGGAAGGCGGACGTGCCGGAAGCGGCAAGGTAATCGTTGAGGGCTTCGTTAAGTTCGACTATGAGATCACTCTTCTTACCGTACGTCACTGCGCGGGAACATCGTTCCTCAAGCCGGTAGGACACCATCAGGTGGACGGCGACTATCGTGAGTCGTGGCAGCCGCAGGCAATGACTGACGGAGCGATAGCGAAGGCAGAGTACATTGCGAAGGCTATTACAGACGCTCTCGGAGGATATGGAATCTTCGGTGTGGAACTTTTCATCAAGGGTGATGAGGTGATCTTCAGCGAGGTGTCTCCAAGACCGCACGATACAGGTATGGTGACAATGATTTCACAGGATATGTCTGAGTTCTCGCTTCACGCAAGAGCGATTCTCGGTCTTCCAATCCCGGAGATCAAGTTCTACGGACCATCGGCATCGAAGGCTATCGTTGTCGAGGGTAATACAAAGGAGTATGAGTTCTGCAATCTTGAGAAGGTTCTTGAGGAGCCGGGAGTGCAGATCCGCATCTTCGGCAAGCCTGAGATCGCTGGTCACAGACGCGTAGGAGTGATTCTCGCTACAGCTGACACAGTAGAAGAGGCTTTGGCAAAAGCCGAGCGTGCATACGCAAAACTTGAGGTGGTTGTAAAGTAAAATAAAAAGCTCCAGCAAACGCTGGGGCTTTTTATTTTAGTGACTTTTGGCGAGTTTGGCGAGATCGAAATCTACCTTGATCTTGTCGATGATCGAACAGACGATCTGGTATGTTCTGCTGTCCTTGGTGTAGGTCGCCGGAGTGATGAAATTCACTCGCTGCTGGCGCAGGAGCTTCTTCGCCACATTGACCTTCTTCTTGCTTTCCGGATTGTATACTCCGATGGAGTTTCCTCCGAACATCTTCACGATCTTCATACTTGGGACGTCAGTCTCTCCGTCTCCGAAATATATCATATGCGGGAACGGAATTCTCTTCTTTCCCTCCTCCTGACTCTCGTTCACCTTCTTGTTGTCGCGAACGCTGAGGATGCCCTTGTTGATCTTGAAAAGGAACTGCGTCTTTGCAGTGTAGTCGACAGCCACTCCCGGCCACTCCGCTTCACCTTCCTTATTATATAGGAAAGAGCAGGCGAAGATACGCTTGAACTCGTGGGCGATCGGCGTGCCTTCGATCATTTCAGCCAGACCGGACGAGTTGATGTAGTGCTCGACCTTTACACCTTTCTGCTTGCCGTATTCGTTGACGAGGCCGAACCATTCCTTCACTCCGTCGAAGAGCTCGACGGATGCTCCGAAACTCTTGAAGTCTTCGCGGCAAAGCTTGATGCCAGCCTTCTTCGCCTCGTCGAACATCAGCTTCATATAACTGAGGATGTTGCTCGCATCCTGGCCCATCGCGATGTCATCGCTCTCCTGCCAGAACTCCTGAGGCTTCTTTCCTATGGCCTGAATGAATCCGAACTCCTGCATATTGCCCGGAGACAGCGTACCGTCGAAGTCGTAGATAAGTGCTACAATGGGTTTACTTCTCATAAAAATCGCCACTTAAATAGGTGTTTCACCACAAATATAATGAAATATATATGCGCGTAGGCCATTTTTTCTACTTTTGTGGCCGAAATTTCAAAACAGAAAAAACTATGCACTATTTTACCCGATTGGAGAATACAATCAAGAGCAACTGGAACGGTACAGCGCTCGCTAACTTTAGAGGTGAAAAATTTACATTCGGTGATCTTGCCACTCAGATCGCAAGATTCCACGTCTTCTTCGAGGCGGTAGGTCTCAAGAAGGGAGACAAGGTAGCCCTCTGCGCAAAGAACTCTGCACGTTGGGGTATCACTTTCTTTGCAGCGAACACATACGAGGCGGTTCTCGTTCCTATCCTTGCTGACTTCAATCCTGAGAGCGTCAACTCTCTCGTTGACCACTCGGAGAGTAAGGTTCTCCTCACAGATACTGATATCTGGAACAAACTCGATATTACAAAGATGCCTACTATTCAGGCAGTCTTCTCTTCAAGCGACTTCTCGCTTCTTTATGCAGCAGATGAGAAGATCCAGGCAGCTTGCGACGATCTCGACAACCTCTTCAACGCAAAGTATCCTGACGGATTCTCGGTAGAGAATGTTTCATACCCTACAGATAACGACACTGATCTTGCGATCATCAACTATACATCAGGAACAACTAGTGCACCTAAGGGCGTTATGCTCCGTTACGAGTGCGTGACTGAGAACGTGTCGTTCGGTCAGAAGAGACTTCCTTGCGGTCCTGGCGATCAGCTCGTATCTATGCTCCCTATGGCGCATATGTACGGAATGATGTTCGAGCTCATCTATCCTGTATGTAACGGTGCTGCCGTATACTACCTCGGAAAGACTCCTACTCCAGCTCTCCTTCTCGGAGCGATGGCAGAGGTGAAGCCATATCTCGTGATCACAGTTCCTCTCGTTATGGAGAAGATCTTCAAGAGCAAGGTTGCTCCTGTAGTGAACAAGCCTGTAATGAAGGTGATCTGCGCTATCCCTGGTCTCAATCAGGTTATCTTCAAGAAGATCCGCACTACACTCCTGACTGCGTTCGGTGGCAAGGTGCGTGAGATCGTTATGGGTGGTGCCGCTCTCAACCCAGAGGTGGAGAAGTGGTTCAGAAAGTTCAAGCTTCCTTTCACAGTAGGTTACGGTATGACAGAGGCTGCTCCTCTCCTTGCATATGAGGATTGGTGGGACTTTGCGTCAAAGTCTTGCGGAAAGGCAGTTGATTCAGTTGAGGTACGTATCGATTCAGAGGATCCATACAACAAGGTAGGTGAGATCCAGGCAAAGGGTATCAGCCTTATGAGCGGATATTACAAGAACGAGGAGGCTACTGCAGCAGCGTTCACTGAGGACGGCTGGATGCGTACAGGTGACCTCGGACTCCTTGACAAGAAGGGCAACATCTTCATCAAGGGCCGCAGCAAGAATATGATCCTTTCTGCAAACGGTCAGAACATCTATCCTGAGGAGATCGAGGCAGAGGTTAACAACCAGCCATACGTTATCGAGTCAGTAGTTGTCGACAGAGGTCCAAGACTCGTGGCTCTCGTTTACGTTGATGCTGACAAGGCCAAGTCTGAGGGTGTCGATCTCGAGGCTTACAAGGCAGTTCTTATGGCAGAGGTGAACAAGGCGATGCCTGCATACAGCAAGCTCAACCTTGTGGAGTATATGGACCAGCCTTTTGAGAAGACTCCTAAGATGTCTATCAAGAGATTTATGTACAAGTAGGATTCCGGAAAATGTCCGTGTGACTGACTTTTTGTCAGTATTTCGGCTTGGAACATAATTTGACTATATGAGGTCGCCCTTTCGGGCGGCCTTTTTTATGTCATATGGTGACAGGGGCCTTGATGTGAAATGTTAAAAATATATAAATATGGCAACTACAGGTAAAATCGGAGTAACCACCGAGAACATTTTTCCGGTAATCAAGAAATTCCTTTATTCGGATCACGAGATCTTCCTTAGAGAACTTGTCGCTAATGCAGTGGATGCGACTCAGAAGATGAAGGCTCTTGCCGCATCTGGAGATTTTTCAGACGAGCTCGGCGAACTTGCTGTGCGCGTGGAACTTGATGAGGCTGCAAAGACTCTCAAGATCGTCGACAACGGTATCGGTATGACTGCAGAGGAAGTGGACAGATACATCAACCAGATCGCTTTCTCAAGTGCGGGCGAGTTCCTCGAGAAATACAAGGACCAGCTCAACAGCATCATCGGACACTTCGGTCTCGGATTCTATTCTGCATTTATGGTTGCTGACAAGGTGACTATCGAGACACTTTCGTGGAAGGAAGGTGCCAAGGCAGTGAAGTGGAGCTGCGACGGCTCTCCTGAGTATGATATGGAGGAGTGCGAGAAGCAGGACAGAGGTACTGTCATCACTCTCTACATTTCTGACGATGAGAAGGAGTTCGCAGAGAAAGGCCGCATCTCTGGACTGTTGAATAAGTACTGCAAGTTTATGCCAGTGCCTGTGTTCTTCGGCGAGGAGCAGATCAACAAGGTGGAGCCGCTCTGGACAAGAATGCCTTCAGACCTCAAGGAGGAAGACTACAAGGAGTTCTATCGCGCGCTTTATCCGATGGCTGATGAGCCTTTGTTCCATATCCACCTCAATGTGGACTATCCGTTCAATCTTACAGGTATTCTTTACTTCCCTAAGATCAAGAACAACGTGGAGATCTCACGCAACAAGATCCAGCTTTATTGCAACCAGATGTTCGTGACAGACTCTGTGGAGAACATCGTTCCTGAGTTCCTTACATTGCTCCACGGCGTGATCGACTCACCGGATATTCCGTTGAACGTTTCAAGAAGCTATCTCCAGAGTGATTCCAATGTAAAGAAGATCTCTACATACATCACAAAGAAGGTGGCAGACCGTCTTGACGAGATCTTCAGAAACGAGCGTCAGCAGCTCGAGGAGAAGTGGGACAACCTCAAGCTCTTCATCGAGTTCGGTATGCTCTCTGACGAGAAGTTCTGTGACAGGGCAATGAAATTCGCTCTCCTCAAGAATACTGACGGCAAGTACTTCAGCATCGAGGATTACAAGAAGGCGATCGAGGGAGAGCAGACTGACAAGGACAACAAGGTCGTGTTCCTCTATACTACAGATGTTGACAGCCAGTACTCGTTCATCGAGGCTGCAAAGAACAAGGGATATGATGTGCTCCTGATGGATTGTCATCTCGACAGCCATTTCGTCCAGCTTCTTGAGAACAAGGTCGAGAATGCACGCTTCGCCCGTGTTGACTCTGACAGCATCGGCAACCTCATTCCAAAGGAGGATAAGGCTAAGCCGGAACTCTCTGAAGCAGAGCAGGATGATCTTTCTGCAATGTTCAAGGCTGTCCTTCCGAAGGAGAACCAGTATTACGTAGAGGCGGAGAACCTTGGCGCTGCAGCGGCTCCTATCCTCATCACTCAGAGCGAGTTTATGCGTCGTTACAGAGAGATGTCTGCTATGGGCGGCGGAATGAACTTCTACGGTGAGATGCCTGCGATGTACAACATCATCGTGAATATGGAGAACCCTCTCGTTGGGAAGATCCTTGCTGCCAAGGCGGCTGAAGTAGTGTCTGGCGATGAGCATAACAGCTCGCTTGAGGCGTTCGCTTCCGGCAACGAGATCCTCAAGCAGATCACTGACCTCGCGCTTCTTGCCAACGGAATGCTCAAGGGCAAGGAACTCAGCGACTTCATCGCTCGCAGCGCAAAAGTCGTAGAGGAAGCATATCTGTAAAAAAATTCCTATATTTGTGCAACATCCATATGATGTTGCGCATCATATGAAACGGTTCTAAAAAGGATTGTTATGAAGAATTTTTTCAGAGCTCTTTTCGGAGGCTTACTTACGATTTTGGGTTTCGGCTCTTGTCACGGCATCGATAATGGCGGAATGGAGTGTATGTATGGCCAGCCACACGCAGACTTTACAGTCAAAGGTACTGTTACAGACGAAGCGGGGGAGCCTGTGAAGGGAATCAAAACAGTTGTTGACGCCTATTATAAGTGGACCGACCACGCAGGCATCAATTATTCGCAGCTTGATTACAGCGATACTCTTTATACCGATGATAACGGTCAGATATTGAGGAAGGCTACGACCTTCAGCAAGCCGGGAGAGATCGTGGTGACTCTGATTGATGTGGATGGAGAGGAGAACGGAGGAGAATTCGAGGAACAGGTCATCAACAATCTCGAGGCAAAGCAGGTAAAGAATTCTGACGGTTGGTATACAGGAGGATACGAAACCGAGTTCAAGGCAACCCTTAAGAAAAAGAACTGATGGGCATCAGGAAAAAGATAGCAATGGAGATAGCCAGAAGAATGTATGATATGCAGACTTCTGGCTATCCTTTGTCTCAGCTCTTCTGGGAGTGTACTCAGAGGTGCAACTTCGCCTGCATTCATTGCGGAAGCGACTGTAAGGTGAGTTCAAAGATAAAGGATATGCCTTTCGAAGATTTCAGGAAGGTGTTGGAGAGCATCAAGCGTGAGTCTGACGTTTCCAAGCTTACCGTGAACATAACAGGCGGCGAGCCTCTGGTGAGGAAGGACCTTGAAACTTGCGGAAAGACCATATATGATATGGGCATTGCCTGGGGAATTGTCACAAACGGCTGGCTTCTGACAGAGGACAGGCTCCGTGGCCTTCTCAAGGCTGGCATTCACGGAATGACAATCAGCCTTGACGGTATCGGAGAGGTACACGATTGGATGAGAGGAAAAGAAGGAGCGTACAAGAGGGCTGCAGAGGCGATTTCGCTGGTGTGCAGATTCAATGCTGCGGCGAAGGAATCAAAGCCTTGCCTCGGCTTTTCGAAACTGGCTCCGTCAGATGCGATTGCCTTCGATGTGGTCACTTGTGTGAACAGGAGAAGCCTGGAGCAGTTGAATGAAATCAAGGAACTTCTGGTCGGTCTTGGAGTAAAGCATTGGCGACTCTTTACAATATTCCCTGTCGGAAGAGCGACTCAATATCCTGAACTGCAGATGGATAGGGAAGAGTTTCGCAGGCTGATGCAGTTCATAAAAGAAACAAGGAAAGAGGGACTGATCGATGCGGAATATGCCTGTGAGGGCTTCCTGGGAGATTACGAGGGCGACGTCAGAAACAACTTCTTCTCCTGCCAGGCCGGCATTACGGTCGGCTCCGTTCTTGCCGACGGAAGCATATCGGCCTGTGCCAGCATACGTTCCGACTACACTCAGGGCAACATCTACGACGGAGACGATTTTATGGATGTCTGGAAGAATCGCTTCAAACCATATCGCGACCGCAGTTGGATGTACAAGGATGCCTGTCGCGACTGCAAATATTTTCGTTGGTGCCAGGGCGGCGCTATGCATTTGAGAGACTCGGACGGCAACCTGATCTTCTGTCATCTCGACAGGTTGTAGCGGTGTTTCAGTTTCCGCGATTGGCTACAAAGTCTTCGATCTCCTGCCAGATGTCCTCTTTTCCGATTTCGTTGAGGACCTCGTGGCGCATACCTAGATATATGATGCTGGATACGTTGTTGTATCCTACAGTATTCATAAAACCCGCCGAATGGTGGAACCTTTTGAGATTTATAAGGCAGGGGTCGTCTCCTCCTGAAATGAAAAGTATCGGAAGGGCTGGATTGTGAACATTCCAGCCCTTCTTGCTGTATGTCTCCTTCATCATCTTCAATAGGGTCAGCGTGCAGTCTACGGTCGGGGTGAAGTTGCACCTCGGATCGTCTGTGAACGCTTTCCTGACCTCCGGGTCCGAGCAGGTCCACGCCTGTCTGCCTTCCTTTCTGAACCTTCTGTTGTATGCGGCCGTCGTGAGTTCCTGCAATGCAGGGTAACGTCTTCTGCCTTTGTCTATTGCCGCCAATGCGCCTGTCAACCATAGAGCGACCCGGCTCATTATGCTGTCGCTTACGCTTCCGCATAATATGATGCCGTCGATGTCCTTGTCTTCGGTCTTCAGGAGCGCTCTTGTGGCTAGCGTGCCCATACTGTGTGCGACTATGAAGAGGGGAGAGACTGGGAATTCCTTTTTTATGAACGATATGACAGTCCTTATGTCCTCAGTCATTCCTTTGCTTCCGACCTGGTATGTATAGCCTCTGTCTTCCTCCTTATATATGCTGTCGCCGTGGCCTCTGAGGTCCATACCGAAGCATCTGAACCCCTTTTCGCAGAAATGGCGCATTGCGGGAATGTGTCTTTCCTTACATCCGCAAAGCCCGTGTATGAACAGGATAGTGCCCTGGGGCGAATCTCCCTCGCTGATCTCCAGCAATGACAACCTAAGCCCGTCAAATGCGGATTTTATATAGAATTTCTTTTCCATTTATACCTGTTTTTCGGTCTCCCTGTCTTCAAAAATCACGCCTTTTCATTTTTCGTTTTGGTATGTACTTTGCCTTTGGTGGTTTTGAACTATTAAAAATTACAAATAGATATGAAAAGAGTTTTACTGACCTTTATGGTTATAGTCGCAGGGTTGGCATTGGCTGCCCCCGACACATCTGCACAGAGCGGCAGCCGCAATGGTCGTGCCGACAAGAGGCAGGATATGATGGAGACCTGGAAAAAGGATATGGCTGATTTCAGAGCCCGTTCTGAAGCGGACAGGCAGCTGAATGACCTGGCGGATTCCCTCGCAGGAGTGCAGGCTGCTGCGGCTGTAATGAATCAGGATTTCGTCCTCGAGGCTCAGTCCGTGCAGTTCAGGAACGGAACTACTGTATTCGTAAATTCGACAACCAACTTCATCTCGGTGAAAGGCAATACAGCAGTTGTCCAGATATCTCCAAGCAACTTCGCCTCAGGCCCTAACGGAGTGGGAGGCGTGACAGTACAGGGTACGATCTCAGGTCTGCAGATCCGCCACGACAAGAACGGAAATATGAATATGTCCTTCAATGTGACCGGAATCGGCATCAACGCCCAGATCGAGATCTACACTTATCTCGGCACCAACCAGGCTTCTGCCACAGTCTATCCTAACTTCAATTCAAATACAGTATGGGTTCAGGGAAACATTGTCCCTTATGAGAACTCTACAGTATTCCAGGGAAGTACACTCTAAATAATTACAAACGAACAAAACAGAAAGATATGAAAAAGATTCTCTTTATTTCAGCTTTGGCAATTATGGCGGCAGCCTGCCATAAAGCGCCTACACCACAGGACAGTGACAATGAATATCTTGTATACACCGCTCCTGGCGACAACGTCACCTTCAGTGACTACCAGACCTTCGACATTGCTGACAGTCTGCTTATCATAGGACAGAGCGACAAGCCTGTGTATTCGCAGTCAGACAATGCATTGGCTCTTATTCAGGCCTACAGGACCAATATGGAAAACCTTGGATACATCTACACTCCGTCAAATCCTGACGCAGACCTTGGAATCCAGCTTACATATATGATCAAGACCGAGAGATATGTGCAGTACTACAATGACCCTTATTGGTGGTTGAGCTATCCCGGCTACTGGGCTCCAGGTTATTGGGGCAACTGGTACGGATACTATTATCCTTCAGTAGTGAACTACACATTCACCACTAATGCTCTCCTCACAGATATGGTCGATCTTAAATCCAATCTCAGAAATGCTGACAACAAGCTTGAAGTTGTGTGGTCAGTATACATCGGCGGCCCTGCCGGCCCTACACCATCTTATGATGTGGCGAGAATGAAGGATGCCATCAACCAGGCCTTTGCTCAGTCTCCATATTTGAAGAGAACAGAGTAATGCCGTGTCAACTTAAGGTATAAACGAATTAATAACAGATGATATGAAAAAGTATATATACATATTGATGGCCGCGGCAATGATGCTTTTTGTTGCCGGTGAAGCCAACGCCCAGATGGGCAAGAGGTATTATGTCAATGGCGGATGGCAGTTCAACGGTACCGTAGGCAATGACTTTGTCACCAACGCACAGGGATATGGTGCATATGCTGAAGCCGGATACTATATTTCTCCGATGATCGCATTCGGTGGATTCGCAAGTTTCGGAACCAACAACGAGTACATTCCGAAGCAGACCTATCAGCTCAAGAACGGAGCGGCTTTGACTACCGACCTTGACCGTTCGATCTATCAGGTTCCTTTCGGCGCGACTATGAGACTCCGCTTTATGCATAAGGAGTTCCAGCCTTACTTTGAAGCAAAGGTTGGTGCTGAATACTCTACACAGAGCACATATATGTCGACATTTGTCAACAACAATGACAACTGGGGATTCTATGTGTCACCTGAGGTGGGATTCACATTCTTCCCATTCCATCAGGCGGATTTCGGATTTCAGGTAGCGGCATACTACAGTTATGCGACAAATACCAACAAAAGTTACGGAATCGAGGGGCTGAACAATCTCGGTTTCAAGCTTGGAATCGCATTCTAGCGGCTCTTTAAAATAACGTCTTTACATTCTGTTTCGGCCTATGCCGATCGTTTTACTGCCCGCAGTCTCGGTAAAACAGCAGAATGTAAAGATTTTTTTTGTGAAAAAGTGTAAGAAAAATTTGCAGGTTAAGAAAAAAGGTGTACCTTTGCAGTCCGATTCAAAAAAACTCGTTTGAGGCTGGATACGGACCAAGGATTGATTCGCTAGCTCAGTAGGTAGAGCACAACACTTTTAATGTTGGGGTCATGGGTTCGAGCCCCATGCGAATCACAAAGTTCTTAAATTACTGCTTCCCTAGCTCAGTTGGTAGAGCACGACACTCTTAATGTTGGGGTCCAGGGTTCGAGCCCCTGGGGGAGCACAAAGCGGTAACGCAAACATATTGAAGCAATTCAAGCAAAGCTTCCCTAGCTCAGTTGGTAGAGCACGACACTCTTAATGTTGGGGTCCAGGGTTCGAGCCCCTGGGGGAGCACAAAGATAGTCTTATATAGTCTATTAAAGTATGATGAATCGGTCTTTGAGATAACTCAGAGGCCGATTTGGTTTTTTAGGGTACGATAGAGTTTGAAAGTAATTTGCAAAAAGTGTGGTTAAAAGTGTGGTTAAAACTGTGGGTAAATTTTCAGAGGTGAATGAAACTTGCCAAAAAACTGCAAAAATTTGGTAACGTGAAAAACCCTTTAGAAATTTGAAGAAAAACACACAGTGAAAACAGAAAAACAACACACAGTTTTAACCACAGTTTGCCCGAAATCTACACACAGTTGTCAGAAAATTTACACACAGTTCGTGCAACTTCTGACCCCTGTTTTTGATGGTTTCGGCAGTAGCCCCAAACACACACAGTTTTAATAAGAATTTACACACAGTTTGTTGGGATTTACACACAGTAGTAACCTTAAAAAACTGCGCTATGGCACTACAATTTTACTTATCATCTCGCCCTCTTAAATCCGGCGAAAAACCCATCACGATGTCTGCACACATCGCCAACACCCGTATCCAGACCACCATCGGCATCTCCATCAATCCAGATTACTGGCTCGACGCCAAACAGAAAGTTAAGAAAGGAGCCGTCAATGCCAAAGGTTTGAAATTCAACGAAATCAACGACAAACTTGATGCTATCGCAAAGGCCTTCAGCACTTTCGAGACAAGCAACAACGGCACACCCACAACAAGGCAGGTTTTAAAGGATATTCTTCGCGATACCCTCTATGGAAAGACCGGCAAGCCAAAGAAGGAACAGCACGACTTCTACGAGACTTTTGACAAGATCGTAGCCACAGCAAGGGTGGAATGCAAGTGGTCAGACAGCACGATCAAGAAGCACAATACCTTCAGGAAGCATCTTGTATCCTTCGCAGCAAAGACACGCTTTGCCGACTGGACTTCTGACAAACTCAGCGAATTTGTCGCCTATGAAGGTGCCGAACTCGATATGAAGGACGTCTCTATTCAGAAAGACCTGAAGATGCTCAAATGGTTCTTACGTCGTGCAATGGAGATCGGCGTGAAAGTTCCGGCCGACTTCATCACCTTCAAGCCTAAATTCAAACTCATCGACAAAGAAGTCGTTTTCCTTACCTGGGATGAACTGCTCAGACTCTACAACTTCGATGTCCCTAAAGACGGAACGGAAGTCCGCCTGAAGGACATTAACGGGAAGATATATAAGAAGGTCGTGCAGAACCGATCATCCCTGATCAAGACCCGCGATCTCTTCTGCTTCTGTGCCTTTACCGGTCTCCGCTACAGCGATATGGCAGCCCTCAAAAGGACAGACATCACAGAGGACGGAATCAACGTCATCACCGAAAAGACCGATTGTGCCCTGAAAGTGCCGTTCAACGCCTACTCACGCACCATCCTTCAGAAATACGAAGATGAGAACTATCCCGGCAATCTCGCTCTTCCGGTCATATCCAACCAGAAGATGAACGAATACCTGAAAGATATTTGCGAACTATGCGGTTTCACCACTCCGGTAAAGTACAGTTACTATAAGGACAACGCCAGATACGATGAAGTCCATCCGAAATGGGCTGTCCTCGGCACTCATGGTGGCAGAAGAACATTCATCTGTGCCGCCCTCGAAATGGGCATCCCGACCACAGTGATCCGCAAGATCACAGGACACGCCAACGAAGCGGCAATGCGGCCATACATCGCTATCACCGACAAGACAAAAGCAGATGCAATGAGCAAGTTTTCCGATAGAAAAACCGTATAAAACTCTAAAAGACTCCAAAATACTTGTAAAAATTTGCGAATTAAAGAAATTACTCCACCTTTGCCTACACAGTAAAGATGGAGTAATTTATGGAGACTATTAAATCAGACACCCCTTTGATGATGCTCACCGTATCGCAATTCCAGGCATTGGTGGCATCCTGCTTTGCCGATAAACAAGAACAGCCTGCTCAGGAACCGATTCCGGTCAAACGCTATGTCTATGGATTGAAAGGCATCTGCGACCTCTTTGGCTGTGCTCATTCCACAGCTCAACATCTCAAGGATAATGTGATCACCGAAGCCATATCCCAGAACGGCAGGAAAATCATCGTGGATGTCGATCTCGCCCTCCAGCTCTTTCAGGAAAACAATAACAAGAAGGCCTAAATCCTTCTTGCCTTGTTTATGTCGTTCATTCCCAAAGTAAGCACGAAATTCCTTGACCCTCCAGTTTCATATATGAATATCCGGAGCACCTGCCCCTTCACAAGCGAAATCTTGTCGAAGCCAAACACGATATGCCCTTCTCCATCAGGCTCCACAGGCCCCATACCATATACACAACGAGGAATCACGCTCTTCTCATACACCAGACTTCTTTTAGTCTTCTTTCTGCTCTCGATCGAGAATCGCGGGTCATCAAACTCATAACTCACCTGCGACCCGTTCTTCAGCGAAATGGAGATATACAGCATATCATCCTTGATGAAGATGTTGTCGCATTGCAGGGAAATGTCATATCCGCTGCATCCCAGATGATAAAGTTCCTTACCCTGGCCGGATATATCGGCAATCTCAGACACCGTCTCAATCCCGGCACTCTCCTTCCCTCTGGTGTCAATCAAAAGTGATGAAGGATATTCATCATACCTCACTACAAAAGTGTGCATCTGTCCGTTCGACTCCAGGCAGGTTACCGACGTACAGTAATCAAATGCCTCCCGAGCCTTGATCGCAACAATATCCTTACTTCCGTCGATGATCTTCGCCACCATCGATCTGTTTCCCAGATTCACATATTTCAGTTCAGACGCAAAACGAAGGTGCACTGTCTGCGTAAGCGACACTGATAGAGTATCACACCCCTCCGCAGCCATACATCTGCACCCCAACAAACACATAATCACAATACTCATCAATCCCTTCATATCATTTACCTCCGTTCAGATTTTACCAGAAAAAACTCATATCCCGATGACACATTCACCGACACCTCTCCGGAAGAAGACCTCGCGATATTGACTCCAGTGCGGATTATCGTATTCGCAATGTCTCCGACCAGCCCTCCGAATGTCGCTCCCGATGCACTCAAGACGTCGTTCTCAGCCTTTTTCGCATTCTTGTTCGATGATGTCTCCGGGCAATAGATACCCTTTAATCCGTCCGTGTCATAAGCATATAGATTCAGCGGGATGATCTTCCCGTTCATTTCCACACTCTTTACATTCAATTCCAGCCTGTTGCCTATCTTGCAGATCGCATTCAGATGTGAATTCGCCGGAATACGGACTCCATTCTCTTCGTAAGTCTCCAGAAGTCTCAAAGTTACCCTCTGACCTTCCTTCAACTTCTCATCCCTGATGAACATACATCGGAAAGGCCTCTTGCTATCTTCCGGATAATTGACACCATCATCTGTAAATTCATCATCCAACGAGAACACAATATCATCATCAGAATGGTATCTCAGTTTCACCTCATCCTCATCCACGCTGTCAGGAGAGGATGCCCCCTCTGCCTCAGATGAAGTACCTGTAATCACATCACGCACCATTTCAGCCCTCTTCCTGTCATACTCCAGTTGCTTTTCCTCACTCATCTGCCCCTGCCGAACAGCCCCCGAATAGCCGCCAGCCCCTGAAGAATCACCGGAACCTGAAGAACCTCCCGACTGCTTTGGCACGCTACGCTCTACCGGAGCCGGCCCGAACACCCTTTCAGCCGCAGATCCTCCTTTCCCCGGCTGCACCATAACACCATCCATCCGACCAGATACGTCCTGCCCGTCATCCCCGGCTCCGTAACCGTCATTCCCGGCTTGACCGGGAATCTTCTCTGACGACACAAGCGAAATCTCCTCCTCCGCCATCAGCATCTCAAAATACTCATCAGTCGAAACACTCTTCCTGCCTTTCTCCTGATAAGCCTCCCTCTTGCTCTCCGGAATCTCTTCGGCAATTCCTTCTGGCACATCCATCGCCACCTTTTCCGCTGCCGTCTCATCTCTGCAGCCAGGCAGAAACACCAGCCACAGCAACCCTACAAGGGCAACCAGCATCAACACAAATAACATCCAAGATTTCTTATCCTTCATATCACACTATCTTTTTCTGGTTTCTACAAGATTATTCTCAAGCACAACGAACTTCTCAATGATCAGTCCGTGCGGATTCACATCCGACCTCGACGCATTCAGCACCTGGCACGAGCTCACAAAGGCGTATTCACTCATCGTGCTTTCACGGATCACATACTGCCTGGCAAAAGTCTTCACCTGATACGGATACCCATTACCCTGAAACACCACCGAATCCACAATCATCTGCTGGGATATATTCGCCGACACAAGCCGTGAATAATATCCCTTCTCTGCAAGGTCCTGCGAATACTCATAAGCCGACTTGTCGGCCAGGTTGAAGGCTCTGTCAAGATTCTCCTGAATGGTCTTTTTCTGTGGTGAGAGCGTAAACATCAGTTCGTGAAACCTGCTCACGTGATCCTTTATCTCCAGTTCCTTGCTCATCACCGCATCGGTCTGCAATGCCAGCAGAAGCGATTTTCCCTGGTCCAGCACATAAATCTTTTCCCTCTGCCTCTCCGCGTAGTTCAGGGCTGCCAGCCCCACGACCAGAGAAAAAATGAATGAAAGGCAGACACACACCAACGTCAGCCTGTTCAGCCCCTTGAAGGACTTCTCGATGTCCTTCGTCAATAATTGAATCTTATTCATACAACACTTATTTAGATAACATAAACGCTTTCGCTGCCGTATTTATGGCAGACCTCATCACACCGCCGCCACCTGAGCCTGAAATCACCCACGAACTCATACTTGGCACCGCAAGGAGACAGATGATCGTCACAATGTCCAATATGATTAGGTGAGTAGGTGCAGCAAATTTCCATACATCCGTAGAAGTCCAGAAGAATGAAATCATCATATCCCTCATCTTGAAATTCACGAAATCCACCATAGAGGCGAGAGGAATCCAGAATGAAATCTGTATATATCTCGCAAGCCAGGTACGGATGTTCCCCGTGAATCCGGGCATAAGAGCCAAGGCAAATGAAAAAGGCCCGATAAGTCCAAGGATGATCAGAAACACACTGCTTACGGCCAGCAGTATATACTGCACTATCTTTGCGAGCAGCGTTATCACCCAAGACAATATGCTTGTGCTGTTGCTCATCGGCACACTGAAAATCATCGTGGCTCCCATCTTTATGCTTTCCCAAAGCTTCTCCCAGAATCCCATTTCCTCACCTTTGGAAACGGTCTCTTCGGCAATAGACTCCATATAGGAACTTGTGCCGAACGACATACCTGAAGTCACGGTAGTATCGGCCACCTCATTCTGCATCATCTGCTCGAACTCTCCCTGTAGAGTGGTGGTTTTCCTGTCCTCCTCGATACTCCTCATCAGTTCCGCATACCTCTCATCCAATCCCTGTCTGTCGCAATCCACGAAAGCGGTTATTCCTCTTGTCACAGCAGTGGTCAGATGGTCAAACGGCATCAGAACCATAGTATAGAAATTCCAGGTAAGGGCAAGGATAGCCAGAGCCTTGATTATCGACCTGATGTCCAGCTGAGCAAACGGATCATTCATATACTTATTGTACCACCATATCAACGATACACAGGCACAAATGCAGGCAATACCACGAGCCAGCATATACAGCCCACCCATTTCTCCGGTGAATATTCCCCACTTGATGCTGTCCAGCATCTCAAGATAATTCATCATCATAACCCTACCATTTAATTGCAAACGCCTCATCGATGCTTTCCACAGTATCAGCCACCATACGCCCCCTGTCTATAGCACCATAACTGTCCATAATGTGATTGTACATAGCCACATTAGCCCTGCACATCTGCCTGTCACACTCCTGCAGGCCCTTACGCCTCTGATCTTCGCTCATCTCGTTTCTGGAATCCAGATACTCTCTTGCCCTTTTCACCTCCCTCGAAGCAATCAGCAGAAACTGGAACCCCTGATTCACCAGATTCCTCACCTGATAATAATTCAAGTCATCCCGTTCAAGATTGTTTATCCTCTCCACATAATGCGAGAACATCCGTAAAGTCATCTCGTAAGTCTGTGCAATCCTTATCACTTCCTGAACCCTATACAGATCGGAACGCACCTCCCTGTATCGCTCGTTCATCTCCCGAAGAAACTTCAACTGCTCTTCCATCACCCCAAGGTTCTGAAGAAACTGGGATGTGTTCATCGCCATATTGTCGCCATCCTGAAGGAACGACAGGATCGCTTGAGTCAGATTCCCGAAGTCAAATGTAGCCAACTGAGCCTGTGCTCTCTGGCTGCCCCCTGCCAGCAGACCGACACTTAAAACCAGCCCCATAATCCACCGTCTCATACTGAACCTCCTCTTCTCATACCGTCATCCCCGGCTCCGACCGGGGATCTCCCGGTGTGACCGGCAATCCGTTTCACGGCTTTTACATAACTCCCAGCCTTCTCCACCTCTTTGGCAAGCCTCTCTTTATCCTTTTTCTGTGAAGAAAACGCAATCCTTTCCTCTGGAGATACCTCCAGCCTCATCACTAAAGAATGCCTGTTCCCAAGATTAAAGAATACCTCACGTCCGGCACCGAAGCCCCTCCTGTACCTGTTGAGCGACAGCACCATCGCCTTGTCATCTTCGTTCAGAGACAGATGCTCTGCCAGAGTGTCAAACCTGTTCACATACCTGGTCTGATCAAGCAGAATCTTCACTGCCGAATTCTCCAAGATTGTGTCCTTAATGATAGGTGATGATATTAAATCCTTCAGTTCCTGTGTCACCACCACTGCCGAAGTCCTGTGCTTTCTGGCAGTCTTCCACAACTCCATCATATATGCAGCCATCTGAGTGCCCATTATCGCTTTCCAGGCCTCCTCGATACACATCACCTTGAAGTCTCCGTTCGATACCATCTTCTCGGCAAAGGCATCCATAATTACAAGCGTGGTAATCGGATAAATCACAGGGTCACCTTTGATATGGTCAATCTCAAATACCACGAACCTGTCATTCAGAATATCTGCATTATCGTATGAGTTCAGCAGGTAATCATACACTCCACCTTCATAGAACTGTTCCAGCGAGATCAGGTAATCCTTAAGGTCAAAATATTCTTTCCCAATCTCCTTTTCACCAAGACTGAGACAGAATTCGTCCCTTACAAATCTGTAATAATCATTGAATACCGGGTCGCCATCAGCCTCCCACCTGTCTATGAATGCAATGATGCTGTCCCTTACAATTTTCATCGAAGCAGAAGACATAGTCTCATTTCCGTTCTTCCACAAAGTCAGCATCAGCGTAAACAGGAAGTTCAGAGCCTGGTTGTCGGCAGTTCTAAATCGCTCCACATTCCTGAAAGGATTGAACGAAATCGGCTTACCCTTCTCAAAAGTGTAATAAGTGCCATCCAAGCCTTTGCTTTCTTCCCGTATTATATTGCACAGGGCACGATACGAATCACCCACATCTATCAGAAATACATGCTGTCCTGCAGTGTAGCACGACCACAGATATTTGTTCATAAAGAAAGACTTTCCGCTGCCTGAAGGTCCCAGTAGAAACACATTATAATTCTCAATCAGACCCATCTCCAGAGCCTTTTCCTGAATATCGAATCTCTGAGGCACAAGTCTCAGCCTGTCGCTCATCTTCAGCACTCCATCCGATACACCTTCTTCATCTCCGTCATATATGCCTATGCACAAGGCAGAGGTCAGTTCCATAGTCATATATTCTCCGTATGCAAGGCCTGCCTCATTTCCCGGAATAGAAGCCCAGAACTGGCAAGGAGTGTCGTATTTGTCCAGCACAGGAGTGATACCCATCTTCGAGATGGCAGCAGTCACCATGTCGCTTGCCCTACCGGACTCATCGGCAGGCTCGCCGGACAATATGTTTATATGGAACTTTACCGTAAACATCTGCTCCGAGGCAGAGTTTTCAAGAAACTCATTGATCTCATCTGCATACATCCTGTTCTCTGCAGACCGTGCCGACATCGACATCATCTGTCTTCTCTTCGCATCCAGGCTGTTATGTACATCCTTGATCGGTTCCCTCAAGATAAATGTGTTCACAATATGCTCGCAGTCAAGTTCCTGTCCTATATCGTAAAGAAAAGACAGATTGACGGCAGAACTGTCAGTACTTAGCGAAGCCACTCTTCTGCACGAAGCCACCTCCGCAGGCAACTGGTCCAGATCGGCAATCAGATGGCATCCCACACGTTTGTCACCGACAGTCATAGCTGCTCCAGTAGCAGCAATGTCCGACAGTACATCTTCACCGCCATCCGTGAAATTCAGATAATCCTGGAGAATGCCCGGGGTGTCTTCATTCCCGAATATTTCCTCTTCTGCAAGCCTTTTCAGTTCCAGTAACGGATTGCTGTTTACCACACTCTCGAACTGCTCTGCCGTCCCAAGCATTTTGGCAATGCCTTCGCTGCCCGGAATTTTGCCTGCACCTATTCCGGCAATTCCTGATGGGCTGCCTTTCACATTGTTCTTATTCGAGAATGTCACGAACAGCCTGCACCTGTGGTCAAGATACTCCCTTCCGTCAAAATGACTCTCGTATGCCTCATCCAGCAGTCCTTTCGCCCTTTCAGAAGCATACTTCTTTTTCATATATATGTCCTGCTTATGCACGATACTGTAGTCCGGCAGCAATGCAATGGCCGCATTTAGCGTATTGATAATGCTGTCATACTTTTCTTCGTTGCATCTGAAAGCCGGAGGAAGCGACATCTCCCACCCGACACAAATGTCACCCCTCTTCGATAGGATGACTCCATCTCCACCGTTCATCACGGGGAAGCAATCTCTGATGTCTATCTTTTCCATACTTTATATTTCATTATGATATGTTTAGGAATACTCAGCCCGGCAATCTTCCTGTCAATTGCCTTTGTCCCGAATCTTTGCTGAATCTCACCGATTGCCATATATCCGGCTGCAAACAGTACGGCAGCCGCAGCCATACCGGTTACGCTCCCGAATACCGAACCGATAATCATAGCCACCACAACATCAATCACTGCCGCTACGCCAGCGACAATGATATACCTACCCTTGATCCCGAACAGAGAAAAAGGGCGGTCAAGGTTCCTATAGACCTTGCACCTCATAGTCCTATGAAGTTTTTCAGCACCAGGGCGGCAATGATGCAGAATATCATTCCTCCGCACCATCCCAGTGCCTTGTTTGCAGACTGCTGATCTCCGCTGTAGAGTTTGATGCCCACTGTGATCAGCGATACGATTGCGATGATGCTCAGAACTGCAATCACCACCTGATAGATCAGCGAACCGGCAGACCTGATCTGCATATTCGCCTCATTCAAAAACGAAATGGCATCCTGTGCCATCAATGCCGGAGATGCCAGAAACAGCAATCCCAACGCGACATTTCTCTCTCCTCTAATCCTCATCACTAATGTCCGTTAATTACTTCTTGTATTTCATCAAGTTCACTGGTCTTCACCGCGAACTTGTCTATTATTGATTCCTTCCTCTGCTTGACCTTCTTCGCTTCCTTTTCCGATTCATCACAACACACCTTGAACCGTTCCGGCACAGCGATAGGCTCTACGCAGACAACAGGCACCAGGCCATCAGGAATCTTCTGTCGTTTGAACTCCTCTCTCCTCATACCTCACAATCTCCTCAAACAAGTTAATAATGCCCGGATTCTTCGCTCTTATCTCCTTTTCCGGGAAACATATAGTGCTCCTCAGGAACCCTTTGGCTCCCATCTCTCTCTTCATAGCAATGGAATTCTTCACCATAGCCTCCGACACTCTCACTCCGTGCCTTTCAAACCATTCACGCAGCCTGCCATATAAGGCAGGATCTTCCTTGCCGTGCACTCTGTTGAAAAAGGGTAGTGTCTTCAACCCTGTCTCCTCGAATATCTGCGACAAGGTCTTTGCTGAACAAATGCTGATGGCATCCAGTTCCACAGGGATGACCACCATATCGATCACTCCTGCAGTAGCCAGATGGCATATGGCATCGTCTTTTGAAAATGATCCTGGGAAATCCAGAATGATATAATCGAACTGCTCCTTGATTCTCCTGATGCTCTCTGCAAACCTGTCGAGGCTGTCGCTGTCGGTGTTCTCCACCTTCTCCACAATATACAGCCCATCCCTGTCGCACTCGGCATCACCTTCCTTCATAAGGCTCAGCTCCCTCAATCTCATATTAAATAGATTGTATTCGGGTCCGTCAAAGTCAAGCACCATAGCCCTCTTACCGAGAATATAACTCACGTATGATGCAAACGCCGCACTCAGCACCGTCTTGCCAGACCCACCTCTGACCGTAAAAAATGTCAACACCTTCATATCTCTCTCACGATTTCTACACAGCAAAGGTAATCATCGTGTCACACACTCCAAATTTTTACGGGTTTTTAGGGATATTTAACGAAAAATTGCGTGGGCAGAAACTTATCAGCATCTGTGGTCCTGAGAAAACCATATTACGATGATAAGTCGAGCCCACGCAAACGCGCAGGCATTTACCAACTTATCCGGTCGTAACAAATTGAAATTTCTCAGGTTTCAGATTGCCCGAATAAATAGCAAATGCTAATATTTGATGATGTTATTTTTTACCAATGATGCAAAGGTAAGAATTATTTTAGAAAATCAGTTATGCCTTTCATCAGAAGGCTTAATCTCGGATATAGATTCCATATACATCATCTCAAGATTAAGGTCGGATGACACGCGAACACCTATGCTGATCAGGAAATCATACACATCACCCCAAGTGTCTTTGCCGCAGGAAATTGTCGCCACCTGCACAATGATGTTGTAAATATCCGTAGAACATTCATTGCGTACAGCATCTGATACTTCGTTCTTAAAGTCCATCTCTGCCAGCAATCTGATTGCTGTGTCCAGCAAGAGGCACACAGCCCGGCCTTTGGTCAGGATCAAAAAATCTTTTTGATTCATAATGATTTAAAAATTAAAGGTTCATCAATCCCGCCAGCGGTCTTACTATAATGTATATACAGTCTGCAATATACTCAAATCGTCTGGAACATCCACATAAAATTGTCTTACACACACCAAAAAAAATCTTTCAATCCGGCCCCTTAAACGATTGATAATCAATAGTGAAAATTTTTGCAGTCTTTCACTGCCTTAAGTGAATCTTACATCCACGCAGCAAGATACAGAAATTGCCTGCAATCGCCACGTATTGCAGGCAATAAAAGTTTGACGGTATCGTTACTTCTTGATATAAGTCACATAGCTTCCTATATATCCGTCCATATCGGAATAGTTATAGCTGACCAACGCAATGACCGACTTGTCATCCTTCCAGATATACAATGGAGTCTCATCTTCATCTGCCGATAGTGACGCGGTCATCGGAAGATATTCTACTTCTTTTTAGAATTCTGCCACTCGCTGAACCCTAACATTATTCCTGAGAATACCGCTCCAATCAGAAGCATCCTCCAGATACTGAATGTCTCATACATTCCGAAAATTCAACCTATAAGCATATACAGGGCTAGCCTTTTCTCTTGAAATGTTTATAATCACTGTCGTTTGAGCCTGGTGTATAAGTCGTGCCGACCTTCTGCCAGGACATATCATTGTCATCAAGTTCAGTGATGGTATAACTTGGGCTATGTGCGCTGTCAGTAGAAGCTGTATTCAAAGTAATCACATTGCCGTCAAGAGTATATTCATGTGTCCTTGTCACCTCATTGCCGGACAATGCATCATACGCATCAGCTGATGAGACTGTAAAGAAGATGTTCGCTGCTATGAATGGGATGAGGATCAGCTTAAAGTTGTCCTTAGGGGAGTGGACCTCGCAGCAATATCGAAGGCATATAAAGGTTGTACACTTGTAGAATGTGATTCTGCTTTCAAATCTGGAACTTATGCCGGTGTCTTTGTGCCATGTAAAGTGAAATTGGCAAACGGCAAAGAGACAAAACTCAATGTCGCGATGCGCAGCGACAATCTTTGGAACATCTGGACTTTGGATGGAGGAATCTGATTATAGCTTGATGAATGTACTGCCGCATGTGAGTAATCACAGGCGGCAATTTTGTGTGGTTTATTTATCGGAATCTGTATTTTCATGTATTATATTTTGTCCCATATTTGTATGTCTATTAGAAAATATTTGAACAGAAAAAGAAGAATTATTTCTTTTATTGTTCAAAATATTGCTAAATTTACTGCATGAACAGAGAATTAAGAGAAATAGGAGTCATTCCAGTAACGACTTCGATTATTGAATCGTTTTATCCTGATCTCAAGTCGGCCGAAAAGAAGGTCGTATGGCTTGAGAAGAATGGGTATATAATCAGGTTAAAGAGGGGACTCTATGTGGTTAATCCAGAGTATACAGGAAAGAGGCTCTCAAATGAACTGATAGCAAACCATCTATATGCACCCTCATATGTGTCTATGTCAACTGCATTGAGATATTACGGCTTAATACCTGAAGCCGTTTATGTTAATCAGTCAATGACGGTAAAGCATTCCAGAAGCTTCCAAACACCTATAGGCAATTATGATTATAAGTGTGTCTCAAGAGAGGCTTTTGCTGTGGGAGTAAGAACTGAGCGCGTTGCGGATTATGCGTTCTTGATTGCATCACCAGAAAAGGCGTTGTGTGATTTGATTGCTAATTCTTCTAAGGTGAACCTTCGATATATGAAGGATGTGGAAAACTACCTGGAGAATGACATTCGTATGGATATGGATGAGTTTTTGAAATTTGATCCTAGTGTGCTTGAGGAATACATAAAAGTGGGTAAGAAGGCTGATTCAATAGCTACTCTATTAAAGTATTTGACACGATGAAGAATGAGATTTATGGTATGATGTTGTCACAGTATGCAATGACAGATAAGTTGGGAGTTTGAATTTTGTCGATGTTTGTCATATTTTTTATTAATGACCGTAAATGCTTGTCAGTGTTTACGAAAACATCTGGAACTTTGATGCAATTCCGCGATTTACAACAAAAAAGTGCCACGTTTGGTACTAATAAACGTGACACTTTTTTGTTGTAAGTTATTGATATAGTCTTTTGGGTGTTTTTGCGGCTTTTCTGAAATATCTTGTAAGTGATTGACAATCAATAAATTGCAAATTTTACTTCCCGATGCAGAATCTGCTAATCGGCAGATAATCAATGGATTGTAATCTGGATTCCAACAAAACCTGTTAAAAGTCGATACAAATATCGTATTATATCAAGTGTTATTTTGATAAAAGTCTTGAATATTATAACTATTGATATTTGTATCGATTTTCAATTATAGTGGCATGTTTTAACTGTTAATTTACAGCGAGTGTTTATATGTCCTAAAGTTATTCATCT